>DATLZA010000185.1 GCA_035574235.1 Planctomycetota bacterium
GAGGTCATCTCTCTCCTCGTGAAATTCTCGACTCCCTCGCTCCCCACACCTATGATCCTGGAGTGCTCTCCCTTCCTCCCGTTCTCCTCGACGACCTCCTCGAGATCCCCCACCCTGGTAACCATGTATCTGAATCACCCATTTTCCGGCGGCCGGGCCCTTGACGGAAAGGCCGTCTTGCATATAATGCCGCTGTCCTCCCCGAGCCGCGGCCGGCGCCCGAGCCGCCGGCCCCGGCGCGGGGTGGAGCAGCCTGGTAGCTCGTCGGGCTCATAACCCGGAGGTCGTGGGTTCAAATCCCACCCCCGCTACCAAATTTCTCGTCCGACCCCGGTGGGTTCGACACCGGGGTTTTTTTTCAGGCGCGCCGCGCGCTCCCCGTAGGTATCGTAAAAACCCGGGCGGCGGGGACGGCGTAATCATACCGGCGGGACGTTTCGTCGCCCGAAGGGAAATCCCATGAAGCTCGGAATGCTCGGCGTGATCCTCGCGGCCGCGCCGTGGACGGCGCTCCGCGAAAACAACACGTGGCCCGAGTTTCGCGGGCCTTCCGGAACCGGCCATTCGGACGCCCAGGGCCTTCCGCGCGAGTGGAGCGAGTCGAAGAACGTCGTCTGGAAAACCCCCATCCACGGGCGCGGCTGGTCGTCGCCGGTCGTCTGGGGCCGGCAGATCTGGCTGACCACCGCCACGCCCGACGGGAAGGAGCTCTCGGTCCTCTGCGTGGATCGCGATTCCGGAAAAATCCTCATCGACTCGATAATCTTCGAGGTCGCCCGGCCCGACGAGCTCTGGCGGAAGTACAACAGCTACGCTTCTCCCACGCCCGTGATCGAGGAAGGGCGCGTCTATGTGAATTTCGGGAGCTACGGAACGGCCTGCCTGGATACGGCCACGGGGAAGGCGCTCTGGACGCGGCGCGACCTGCCGTGCAACCACTGGCGCGGCGCGGGGTCCTCTCCGATCCTGCACAAAGATTTGCTCATCATCCCGTTCGACGGGTACGACGTCCAGTACGTCGTGGCCCTCGACAAGACCACCGGAAAAACCGTGTGGAAGGCCGACCGCACCCACGATTTCGGCACCGACGACGGAGATCTCAAGAAGTCGTTCTCGACGCCGATCGTGATCGAGGCCGGAGGCAGGACGCAGCTCGTCACGGTGGCCGCCAAGGCCGCCGTCGCGCTGGATCCCGCGACGGGCCGTGAACTCTGGAGGGTGCGCTATCCGAACCACTCTTCGGGAACGCGGCCGCTCTTCGGCCATGGCCGGGTGTACGTGACCAACGGCTCGGCGCCGGCTCAACTACTGGCGATCCGGCCGGACGGGACCGGCGACGTGACCTCGACCCACGTGGACTGGTCGTGGAACCGCGGCGTGGGCCAGAAGCCCTCGCCGCTCCTGGTGGGGGATCTCCTCTTCCTCCTTTACGACGTGGGAGGCCTGGTGACGTGCGTGGACGCGCGGACGGGCGCGGAGGTCTGGAAGCAGCGCATCGGCGGGCGGCACTCCGCCTCGCCTCTTTTCGCCGACGGCCGGGTGTACGTCTTCGGCGAGGACGGGGTCTCCGTGGCGTTCGAGCCCGCGCGGGAGTACAAGGAGGTGGCGCGGAACCGGCTCGCCGCCGGCTGCATGGCCACGCCCGCGATCGTCGGGAAGGCTTTCTACGTGCGGACCGAGACGCACCTCTACCGCCTGGAAGAGCGCTGAGGAGGCGCGTCCCGTTCCGGTCGAGACGCCCCCCTCACGCGCGGGCCGTGTGGTATTCTTTGCCGGATGAAGGAAGTCCGCCACCCGGCGTCCCGGATTTTCATCTGGCCGGGAATTCATGCGGAAGTGGGGGAGACCCTCCGCGTCCTGGCCCCCGAAGCGCGGCACGCCTTCATCCTCACGGATCGCAAGTGCATCCCGATCGCCAAGCGGGTGGCGCTCAGCCTCATCCAGGCCGGCGTCGGCGTGTCCGGCTACGCGATGTATCCGGGCGAGCGCCGGAAGACGCTCCAGACCGCCGCCGGGGCCGCCGCCAAGATGCTCCGGACGAATACGGACCGGACGAGCGTCTTCGTCACGGTGGGCGGCGGCGTCGTCGCCGAACTGGGCGGCTTCGTCGCCTCCGCCTACCAGGAAGGCCTGCGGCTCTTCCACGTTCCCACCACGCTCGTGGCCCAGGTGGACGCCGCCATCGGCTCCACGGCCGGCGTCAACGTCGGGGACGGGCGGAATGTGCTTTCGGTTTCACACGCCGCGACGGCGGTCTTCGTCGACCCGACGCTTTTGGAAACGCTGCCCCGGCCGGAGTACCTGGCCGGACTGGCCGAAGTCGTCAAGTACGGCATGGTCCGTGAAGCGGATGTGCTGGCGGAACTCGAGGAGGGCCGTGAGGGGATCGAGTCGCGGAACCCGGCGCTTCTGGAGGAGATCGTGGCCCGCTGCGTGGCGATCAAGGCGGCCGTGGAGGAGGCGGCCCGGGGGGCGCCGGGCGTGAGGGCGGTCCTGGAATACGGCCGAACGGTCGGCCGGGCGCTCGAGGCGGCGGGATCGTTCCGGAAGATCCGGTCGGGAGACGCGCAGGCCGTCGGCATGGAGGCCGAAGCGTTCATGGCCTGGCGGCTGGGGGTCGCGCCTCCGGGCGTCCTGCGGGCGCAGAACCGCATCCTCCGGCTCCTGGACCTGCCCACGCGCGTGCGGGGGCTCGCCCCCGAAAAGGTGCTCGAAGCGATGCGGCTGAACCGGGGGAATCCGGGCGCGCGCCTGAACCTCGCGCTTCCCCGGCGGGTGGGGGAGGCCGGCCCCGGGATCGAGGTTCCCGTGGAGGTCGCGGAGGAAGCGCTTCGCTTCGTGATCCTCCCCGGCCGCCGCATCCGGGCGGCCCGGCCCCTTTCGGAGATGGAGCTGCCCGCGGCGGATCCCGCGAACTGAGATATCCCGGCGCCGTTTCCGCCCATCTCGGCCAGGAGCGGAGATTTCCTGCGCGAGCGCCGGCGTCGTCGGTCCTGCGGTTCGACGATCGGGTGAGACGTCTGCAGGTTCAGGAGACGCCGGCATGGGCGATAGATAAGAATATCTTGATCTCATAAGGAGCACCTTATATATCGACGGCATGGCGCGGCCGCCGGGGCGGTGGGGACTGAAGGCCAAGCTCTTCCGGGGACTGGCGGACCTTTCGAGGCTCACGATCCTCGAGGCGCTCCGGGAGGGCCCGCGGACCGTCTCCCAGGTCGTGGCGCGCACCGGCATGAGCCAGCCGCGCGCTTCGATGCATCTCGATTGCCTCTGGTGCTGCGGCCTCGTGGACCGCGAGGCGGTCGGACGCTACACCGTCTACCGGCTCCGGTCGCGGAAGGTCCTGCGCATGCTGGAGGCCGCCGACGCCCTCCTGGGCGACGTGCGCGAGCGCGTCCGCGAGTGCGCGCGCTACGAGGAAAGGAAGGCCCGGCTGTGAAGGGGGCCGCCTGGGCGATGGCGCTTCTGGCGGGGGCGGCGCCCGCGCTCGCCCAGGAAGGCTCGCTCGACGTCCTGGACGGCGAGACTCTCTACGAGGGCGGAGGGCTCTTCACCCTGGGCCACGAGTTCGAGCGCCGCGAAGGTCTCCGGCGCGGCCGCGACCGCGTTTCCGACCCCCTCGAACGGCGGCTCGACAGCCATACCGCCGCCTTCGGGGCGCACTACGGACTGCGCTACAACGTTCAACTCTCGGCGATCGTCCCGTACGTCCATCGGGCCTTGACCCTCGAAAATCCCGCCGGTCCGGATCGCGTATCGGAAGAAGGCTTGGGCGACGCCGCCCTGGTCGTCAAGTGGCGTTACCTGCGCCTCGACGACGTCGGCCGGGCGACGAACTTCGCGCTTCTGGCGGGACTCGAGCTTCCCACCGGAGATGACGATCCGCCCTCCGGCGCGCCCGTGCAGCGGGAGGATTTCCAGATCGGATCGGGTTCCTGGGATCCCTCGCTCGGCGCGGCCGTCACCCACGAGCCGGGCCGCTGGCGGTTCAACGCTGCGGTTCTCTACCAGCGCAACGGGCAGGGAACGCGCGACTTCAAGGTCGGGGACGAGCTTTTCGCGGAATTGGCGGCCGGAAACCGCTTCTGGCTGGAACCGTATCCGGGACCCTTCATGCGCTTCGATGCGCTTCTGCGCTACCGGCATGCCTGGAAGGCGCGGCAGGACGGCGACGCCGTGGATGATTCCGGAGGCGATGTGCTCACCGCGGGCGCCACGCTCGCCTTCCGGCCCCGACCCACGCTGGACTTCCAGATTTTCCTCGAAGTTCCGATCTATCAGTCTCTGGAGGGGACTCAGCTCGAGGAAGACTGGTCGGTTTTCTTCGCCTTCGGACTGCGAATCTGAACGGGAGGGACGCGATGCGGCACCTTGCGCTTGCCGGGCTCCTGGTCCTGTCCGCCTGCTCGGCTCCGGGGACCGAGCTTGCGCCGGAGCCCGGCGACTTCGCGTTCATCGAAGTGACCCTGAAGGGCTGAACGTGAAACGAAGAAATGATGGGCCTGGAACGGCTCTTCCGGAACCTTTACGGGACGACCCCGCAGATCGACATGGATCGCCAGCTCGCCCGCGCCCGGGTGCCCGACCCCCGGCCGCTCGACTTCGCCGGGTTGGCCGAGGGGATCCGGCGCAACAACGTGGGCACGGCGGCCATCACGGTTCGGGCGACCGCGGAAGTGGGCCCCGACAAGGTGATCCTGCGGCCCACCGGGCAGGAATTCCTCCTGCACGGAAGCGCTCCCGCGGACGGCGGCGCGCGGCCGCGAAGGCTGCGCGTCCACGGATGGGAAAGTCCGGCGACCGTCCGCCTCGAGATCCTGGAATGACGGGCGTCGCATGAAACAGTCGGCCGGTACGCTCCTCTACCGGCGCGGGAAGGAGGGTCTGGAAGTTCTTCTCGTCCACCCTTCGGGAGCCTACAACCGCAACGCCCCCTGGAGCATTCCGAAGGGCGTTCCCGACGAGGGGGAGACGCTCGAGGAGGCCGCCCGGCGGGAAACGTTCGAGGAAACCGGCGTCCGGGCGGCGGGGACTCTGACGCCCCTGGGTCACGTCGATTACGCAAAGTCGCGCAAGCGGATCTTCGCCTTCGCGGCGGAGGCTCCCCCGGACGCCGCCCCGCGGCCCGCCTCCTGGGAGGTCGACGCCGCGGAGTTCATCAGCCTCGAGCGGGCCCGCCGGCTTCTCCACCCCGATCAGGTGCCGTTTCTCGACCGGCTCGAGGCGTGCTTGGCCGGTCGTCCGGAGCGCCCGCCTCAGTAGTCCGGCGCTTCGCGGAAGGCGCCGGACGGAGCGGGCCCCACGCGATGCTTGAGCTGCTCGGCCACGATGAGGTCGCGGATGCGGCGGGCGATCCGCTCGTGGTTCTCGCGGGTGTCTTCGGGCGCGACCTCGATCGGCGGCAGGAAGTCCACGACGACCTTGGCGGGGTGGGGAAGGGCCGTCAGGTGCGGCCAGGCCTTCCAGGTTCCATAGATGACGCACGGGACGATGCGGGCTCCGGACTGGACGGCGAGTCGGCCAACCCCCGGCTTGGGCTCGCCCATGAGCCACTGGAAGGACCGGCGGCCCTCGGGGAAGATCCCGATGGCTCCGCCCCGCTGGAGGATTCGGAGCGCCTTCTGGACGGTGGGTTCGTTGTCTCCTCCGCGGTAGACGGGGAGGATTCCCCACTGCCGGAGAAACCACCCGATCAGCGGGATCCTCAGAAGCTCGGCCAGCGCGAAGAAGCGGATGTGCCGCTCCGTGGCGAGGGAAAGCACCACGGGGTCGAAATAACTCGGATGGTTGGCCGCGATGATGACAGGACCTTGGCGGGGGATGTTCTCCAGTCCGTGAAACTGAAGGCCGTGGAAGATCCGCATCCAGATGTAGAGCATGAAGCGGACCAGGCGGACCAGCATAGGTTCGATTCCCGCGTCTTCATCATAGGCGGCCGCGCGCGATCGCGCAAAACATCCCTGTCCGCTGCGGGATCGATGAAGGGGGAGGGGTCCGTCCGGACGGCCGGGGCCGGTGAGGAGGACGCCGATGAATTGGGGAAACGCGATCGGGGCGGGAATTTTCGGCGCCGTCGTCATGACGGCGATCCTCTTGGTGGTGCGGGCCCTGGGGGCGACTCCGATGAATCTGGAGATGATGCTGGGGACGCTCTTTACGGCCTCGCCCGGCCTGGGCTCCTGGTTCCTGGGCCTGGCGATCCACCTGACCGCCGGGGCGCTTTTCGGGATCGTGTACGCGGCGATCATGGAGACGGCCCGGCGGAGGGGGCCGGGCGTGGGCGCCGCGATCGCCGTGCCGCACACGATTCTCTCGGGGCTCCTTCTGCCGCTGGTGGGGTCGATGCATCCGCTCGTCCAGGCGGGCCGGATGGTCAACCCCGGCCCCTTCGCCGCGGAGGCGGGGCCCCTGGCCGTCGTTCTTTTCATCGGCCTGCACCTCGTCTTCGGCTCGGTGGTAGGCGGGTCCTACGAGCTTCGCCGTTTTCCGGCCGGGGTCGGACCGGCGGAGATCCCTCGACGGCCTCCAACGGCCGTCTATCGCGGATAAGTCGGAGCGATCGCGCAAGACGCTTGAAACTTGACGCCGGCTTGCCGAGTTTAAGTAGGGGGGATGGAAAGCATCGCTTCGACTTTGGCGGCCGCGATCGTGGCCGCCGCTCTGGGACCTGCCGCCGCATCGCTTCAGGAACGAACCGGCGAGCAGATCTACCGGACCCTCTGCGTGTCCTGCCACGGCCCCGAAGGGGAAGGCACTCCGGACTACCCGGACCCTCTCACGGGACGCCGGTCGCTGGAGAATCTCGTCCGCTACATCGACAAGAACATGCCGGAGGGGGCGCCCGAGAAGTGCGTGGGGGAGGATGCCCGCAAGGTCGCCGAATACATCTACGGCGCCTTCTATTCCCGCGAGGCGCAGGCCCGCCGGCGGCAGCCCAAGATCGAGCTGGCGCGCCTGACGGTGGGACAGTACCGCAACGCGCTGGCCGATCTTCTGGCCGTTCCGACCGCTTCCGGCCCGTGGGATGAGCGCCGGGGGCTTCGCGCCGAATACTTCAACAGCGGCCGGCGCCTCCGGGACGATCGCCGCGTCCTGGATCGCGTGGACCGCACCGTGCGGTTCTCCTTCGGATCTTCCAGCCCCGCCGACCGGGTCAGCGGCGAGGAGTACGCGATCCGCTGGAGCGGGGGGCTTTTCGCTCCCGACACGGGCGAATACGAGTTCGTCGTCGAAACGGACAACGGCGTGCGCCTCTGGGTCAACGCTTCCGATCCTCCCTTGATCGACGCCTGGGTTCGCTCGGGAACCGATCTTCGCCACAAAGAGACGATTTTCCTCCTGGGCGGCCGCGTCTATCCGATCCGCCTGGAGTTTTTCAAAAGCAAGCAGGACAAGACCGCGTCCGTCACGCTCAAGTGGAAGCGCCCGCATCGGGTCGAGGAAGTGATCCCTGAACGCCATCTCTCCCCGGCCCGGTTCGCGGAAGTGTTCGTGGTGCGCGCTCCGTTCCCGCCGGACGACCGCAGCATGGGTTACGAGCGGAGCACCTCCATTTCCAAGGCATGGGAGGAGGCGACGACGGAAGGAGCCCTCGAGGCGGCGTCCTACGTGCTCTCCCGCCTTCCGGCGCTTTCGGGAGTCTCTTCCGAGTCGCCGGAGGCGCGCGGGCGGCTGCGCGAATGGGCGCGGCGCTTCGTGGAGCGGGCGTTCCGTCGGCCGCTCTCGGACGAAGATCGCCAGGCCTTCGTGGACCGCTTCTTCGAGGGGAACGCCGATCCGGAAGCGGCCGTCAAGCGCGTCGTGCTTCTGGCTCTCAAGTCGCCGCGCTTCCTCTATCAGGACCTCGACCCGGCCCAGTCGGACGCGTATGACGTGGCCTCCCGGATCGCGTTCGGCCTGTGGGATTCGCTGCCGGACGCGCCGCTCCTGGACGCGGCGCGGAAGGGCGCGCTCTCCTCACCCGAGGAAGTCCAGCGGCAGATCGACAGGATGCTGCCCGACCCGCGGACGCGGGCCAAGGTTCGGGCCTTCTTCCATCAGTGGATGAAGCTCGACCGCCTGCACGATCTCGGAAAGGATCCGAAGCGGTATCCCGACTTCACGCCCGAAGTCATCTCCGACCTTCGGACGTCGCTGGATCTTTTCGTGGAAGAGATCGTCTGGGGCGAGACGCCGGACTTCCGGCAGCTTCTGCTGGCCGATTACGCTTACATGAACGGCCGCCTGGCCGCGTTCTACGGCGCAAGCCTTCCGGCGGAAAGTCCGTTCCAGAAGGTGACGCTGCCCAAGGAGCGTTACGCGGGCATCGTGACCCATCCGCTCCTTATGGCCGGCTTCGCCTACCAGGATACGAGCTCCCCCATTCACCGGGGACTCTTTGTCGCCAAGAGCCTCCTGGGCAAGCGGCTCCGCCCGCCCCAGGAAGCGGTGACGCCGCTCAGCGCCGAGCTTCACCCGAATCTCACGACCCGCGAGAGGGTGGCGCTGCAGACCCGCCCCGAAAACTGCCAGTCCTGCCACCGAGTCATCAATCCCCTGGGCTTCGCCTTGGAGCATTACGACGCCGTGGGCCGCTTCCGGACCGAGGAGAACGGGCGTCCGATCGACGCCTCGGGAGGCTACGCGGACGGCGACGGCGAAGCCGTGACCTTCCGGGGCGGGAGGGAGCTGGCGGAGTTTCTGGCCAAGTGCGAGGAAACGCACGCCGCGTTCGTCGAACATCTCTTTCACTTCTTCATCCGCCAGCCGATCCGGGCGCACGGCGTGGACCGCCTGGAGACGCTCCGCAAAGAATTCGCCGCTTCCGGGTTCGATCTCCGGAAGCTCGTGGGCCGCGTGGTGGCCACGTCGGCGTTGCACGGAAACAGAACCACAGCCAAGGGGAAGACGCCATGAAGCTCTATCGCAGCCGGCGGGAGTTCCTGAGGGATCTCGGCGTGGGCGCCGCCGCGGCGCCGTTCCTGATGGGGCTGCCGAGCCTCGGCTGGACGGCGTCCGCTGCGGGGCCGCGCCGGCGACTGATCGTCGTGTTCAGCCCCAACGGAGTCGTTCCGTCCACGTTCTGGCCCGACGAGGAGGGAGAGTCCTTCACCCTGAAGGAGAGCCTGGCTCCGCTGGAGCCTTTCAAGAAGCGCCTTCTCGTCCTGCGCGGGGTGTGCAACCGCGTTCGGGGCGACGGCGACAGCCACATGCGCGGGATCGGGTGCCTTCTGACGGGCGTGGAGCTTTTTCCGGGTAACATCCAGGGCGGCTCCCATACGCCGGCCGGCTGGGCCAAGGGCATCTCGATCGATCAGGAGATCAAGAATTTCCTCCAGGCCGACCCGGCCACGCGCACCCGGTTCGGATCCCTCGAGTTCGGGGTGGGGGTGCCGGACCGGGCGGACACGTGGACGCGCATGGTCTACGCCGGCCCCAACAAACCCATCGCGCCCATCGACGATCCCTATCAGATGCTCCGAAAGCTCTACGGGCGCCTTCAGGACCGGGAACTTCTGGGAAGCGTCCTTGACGACGTGCGCGAAGACCTCGACCGGGTGAAATCCCGCCTGAGCTCCGAAGACCGGCGAATCCTCGAAGAACACTCGACCTTCGTGCGGGAGGCCGAACGGCAGCTCCAGGAGGACGCCTCGGCCAGGTCCGTCCCGCCGCCGCCCGCTCTGGAGCCGGGAGTGCGGGACGAAAACGACAACATTCCCAAGCTCAGTCGCATGCAGATCGATCTCCTCGTGCACAGCCTGTCGGCCGACTTCGCGCGCGTGGCCACGCTGCAGTACACGAACTCGGTGGGTCAGTCCCGCATGCGCTGGATCGGCGTCAATGAGGGACACCACGACCTGTCCCACAAGCCCGATGGGGATGTGGAGTCCCAGGCCAAGCTCACCAAGATCAACCGGTGGTTCGCCGAGCAGGTGGCCTACCTCGTCCGCCGGCTTTCCGAGACGCCGGAGCCCGGCGGCGAGGGGACGATGCTCGATCACACGCTCGTGGTCTGGACGAACGAGCTCGGGAAGGGCGACACCCACACGCTCGACAACATTCCGTTCGTCCTCGTGGGCGAAGGACTGGGCTTCCGGATGGGCCGGTCGCTCAAGTATCCGAAGCTGCCGCACAACCGGCTGCTCCTGTCCCTGGCGCACGGGTTCGGACACCGGATCGAGAGGTTCGGCAATCCCTCTCTCTGCGAGGGCGGGCCGCTGCCGGATCTCGTCTGAGCGGCGCCGGCTACTGGGCCGTCCAGCCGCCATCCACGGGCAGGGCGATCCCGGTGACGAAACTGGCGGCGGGCGAGGCCAGGAAGATCACCGCCCCGTGGATCTCCGAGAGCTCCCCCCAGCGCCCGAGGGGGATCCGCGCCGCAAAGTCCCTGTACTTGGCGGGATCCTCGAGGAGGGGTTTGTTCATGTCCGTGGGAAACGGACCCGGACACAGGGCGTTCACCGTGACTCCGTGCGGGGCTAGCTCCAGCGCCTGCGTGCGCGCCAGGAGGATCAGCCCGCCCTTGGAGGCCGCGTAGGCGGGCCGACCGGCCACCCCCACCAGCCCCAGGATCGAAGAGACGTGGATGATCCGGCCCCAACGCTTGCGGATCATTCCGGGAGCGGTCGCCTTCGTGCAGACAAAGGCTCCCGTGAGGTTCGTCTCCAGGACGGAATTCCATTCTTCGGGAGAAAGCTCCACCGTGGGCTTGCGGACGTTGATGCCGGCGTTGTTGACGAGGATGTCGATGCCGCCGAATTCGCGCTCGGCGCGTTCGACGACCGAACGGACGTCCTCGGCGCGGGTGACGTCGGCGCCCAGGCCGAGGGCGCGGATCTTGTGACGCCCGGCGAGATCGCGGGCGGCCGCCTCGGCCGAGGCCGCGGAGCGGCTGGTGACGATCAGCGCCGCGCCGGCCGACGCAAGCGCCTCGGCCATCTCGCGGCCCAGCCCGCGGGCCCCGCCCGTCACCCAGGCGGTTTTCCCGTCCAGGCGGAAAAGCTCCAGTCCCATCGCGTCCTCCGAAAAGCGGAGGCCTATCGTACCCGGCGTTCGGCCCAGAGGTCCAGCCATCGGAAGGGCAGCGGCGGAGGCGGCCGGTCGCCCAGGGGACGGACCCAGGCGTAGCGGCGACCGGTGCGGTGGCGCGACGGCGGCGCCACCACGTATCCCCGATCCCCGCGCAGGTCCAGGCCGGGATGCCAGTCGTTCCGTGAAGGGAGCGTCCCGCCGGGATGCCGGAAGTAGAGGTGCCTCCCGCCGCCGCCGGTGCGCACTTCGGGGCCCTCCGGGAGGAGACCGAACCGGCGTTCCAGCCGGCGGAGCGTCGCGACGCCCCCTTCGGCGGGATCGACATCGATTACCACGAAGCCGTTGCGGCGCCCCGTGAGGAGTCCCACGTTGGCCCGCGGCCATCGGAGCCTCCATTCGGCGAGGACGTCCCCCCTCAGAGTGGCCCAGGGGCTGCGGAGGTGTTTGCCCGGCGTCAGGCACCCTGGTTCTCCGCAGCTGCACCGGCCGCCCGGAAGGGTCCATTGGATCGCCACGATCCAGAGACCCCGGGAGACGTAATCGCGGGCGGCCTCCCACGGGCAGGGCGATACGTCCATTTCCGGTGGGCAGAGTGTTTGTTCCGTCCGGCGTTATGGATCCGTGACGTGGCCCCCGGGTCGCGGATCAACTAAGGAGCTTCCCCATGCCGTTCAAGAATCGCGCCGAAGCGGCCCGGCGACTGGCCGACAGGCTTTCCGTCTGGAAAGGCCGGAATCCCCTGGTCCTGGGGGTGCCCCGAGGCGGAGTCCTCATGGCCGCTCCGATCGCGGACGCCCTGGGAGGCGACCTGGACGTGATCCTCGTCCGAAAGCTGCGCGCTCCAGGGGCTCCGGAGTTGGCGCTCGGCGCAGTGACGGAATCGGGCGAGGTCGTCTTTTCGGATCCGCGGATTCCGGAGTGGGTGGATCCCGAATACCTTCGCGCCGAGACCGAGGAGGCGCTCCGGACGATCGCGGAGCGCCGGGCGCTCTATACTCCGCACCGGCCGCCCGTGAGTCCGGCCGGGCGGATCGTCATCGTGGTGGACGACGGGATCGCCACGGGGGCCACCATGGCGGCGGCGCTTCGGGCGCTTTCCGGGGCCGGGGCGGCGCGGCGCATCGTGGCGGCGGGCGTGGCGCCTCCGGACACGGCCCAGGAGCTGGCGGGCCTGGCCGACGAACTGGCGATCCTCGAGACTCCGGACGATTTCGCGGCGGTGTCGCAGTTCTATTGCGAATTCCCGCAGGTCTCCGACGCCGAGGTCGTGGAAGTCCTGCGAAGCCGGGGGGTCCGCGCCGGCGCGGCGTAAGGCCTTTCGTCAGAGCATCGGTCGCCACCGGTCCAGGAGCGCCCGGAGTTCCGCCCGCTCTTCCGGCCGGACGTCCGGGAGCGGCGGCCGGACCGGACCCGCGGCCAGCCCCATCAGGTCCATCAGGGCCTTCATAGCGGAGACCTCGTAGCCCCGGCGGCGCCCCCGGAAGGCGTAAAGGGGCAGCACGTAGTCCTCCAGGAGACGGCGGAGCGCCGCGAAATCCCCTTGGGCGGCCGTTTCGTGCAGGCTCCAGGCCAGGCGCGGAGAAAGATTGGCGACGCTCGACGTATAGACGCGGATTCCGAGCGCGTAGTAGGCCGGCACGGCGTCGTCCCCGGCGCCGCCGATCCAGTGGAGCCTCGCGCCCACGCGGCTCATGATCGCCTGAAGGCGCCGCGGGTCGGCCTGCCCGTCCTTCCAGGCCGCCAGCGTCGGGACCCGCGCGGCCAGGCGCTCGACCCACGCCGGCCCGGGGTTCACCCAGTCGCGGCTGTAGACCACGAGGGGGAGCGGCGTGGCCGCTCCGAGGGCCGCGTAGTACTCGAGGAGCCCTTCCTCGTCCGCGCCCGGATAATAGGGCGGCAGGGCGAGGATCGCCGACGCCCCCGCGCCCGCGGCGCGGCGGGCCATTTCGGCGCCCAGGGAAGCGTTGAAACCCACCCCCGCTACGACGGGAACGCGGCCCCGCGCCTCCTCGACCGCCGCGGCCACGACCTTGACGTGTTCGTCGGGGGTCAGCGAGTAAAGCTCGCCCGTCCCGCCCGCCGCCACGAGGGCCGCCGGGGGACGCCGGAGAAGGGCCTGGAGGTTGCTCCGAAAGCCCTCGAGGTCCAGCGACAGGTCCGGACGGAACGGCGTGACGGGGAAGGCGATCATCCCCTCGAGCCGCGCGCGAAATTCTTCCGCCTTCATGCGTTCACCACCTTGGAAGGATCCGCTTCCAGTTCGGGTCCACGTGCTTTCTCATTTCGGCCTCGTCGTCGCGCTTGCGGTACGGGCACGCGGCGTAGCGCTCGCGTCCCCGGGCCAGGCGGTCGGGATCGAGCTCCACGCCGAGGCCGGGCCGATCCGGGATGCGCACCGATCCCCCCGCGATCGGAATCCGGCCGCCCGCGACGACCTCGTCTTCCTCGGACTGCCACGGGTAGTGCGTGTCGCACGCGTAGGAGAGATGCGGCGCGGCCGCCGCGGCGTGGGCCATGGCCATCAGGGAGACCCCGAGGTGGCTGTTCGAATGCATCGAGAGCCCCAGACCGAACGTGCGGCAGAGCTTGGCGAGATGCTGCACCTGCCGGATCCCGCCCCAGTAATGCGGGTCGCAAAGGACGACCTGCACGGCGTCCGTCCGTACCGCCTCGGGGATGTCCTGGAACGAGGTCACAGCGACGTTGCTGGCAAGCGGCGTTTCGATCCCCTCCGCGCGGAGTCGGCGGCGGACCTCGGCCATGTTGTTCATGCCCGCGGTCGGATCCTCGAGGTATCCGCCGCCGGAAAGTTCCTCCAACAGCGCGCGGCCGACGCGCACGGAGGTCTCCACGGACCACGCGCCGTTGGGATCGATCCGGAGCGGGACGCCCGGCCCGAACGTGCGGCGGAGGCGCCGGAGGGTTTCGATTTCGGCCTCGGGATCGAGCACGCCCGCCTTCAGCTTGAGCGAGCGGAACCCGTAGCGGGAAACCATGCGGCGCGCCTGAGCTTCGAGGCTCTCCGGAGAGAGGCATTCGCCGTACTCGTCCGGTCGCGCGTCGCGCCCTTCGCCTCCTCCGCCCGCGTGCTTGAAGAAGAGGTACGCCGAGAAAGAAACCTCGTCGCGCACGCGACCGCCGAGAAGGTCGCAGACGGGTTTGCCCACCGCTTTCCCCACGAGGTCCAGCGCGGCGATCTCCACCGCGGAATAAAGCCGGGCCGGGGCGTCCAGCGGGTTTTCGCCGGGAACCTTGTACGTTTGCGACCGGTCGCCCGCGGCGGACGCTTCGATCATGTCGATGAGCGCCCCGGCGATCCGGAACGGATCCTGTCCCAGGAGGCGCGGGCGGAGGTCCCGGAAGCCCTGCGCCTGGGCGTCGCCCCCGTGGGTCTCGGCGATCCCGATGAGGCCCTCGTCGGAGACGATCTCGATCAGCGTCCGCAGGGCGTAGGGGGCGTGGAGTCCGTAGGAGCTCCGGAGCGGCGGGTCGGCGATGGCCACCGAATGGACCCTCAGATCGACGATACGCACGGGATCAGGGCCTCCTTTCTTCGCGGGGAACGCGCACGAGGAGAACGAGGGCGGCCACGGCCACCTCGGCCGCCGCCAGGCAGAGCAGTCCTCCGCGGAAGTCGCCCGTCCACTGGCGCAGGCGGCCCATGAGGTCGGGGCCGAGGAAGCCTCCGAGGTTGCCGATCGCGTTGATGAGAGCGATGCCGGCCGCCGCGGCGGAACCTCCGAGGAAGGCGGGGGGGATCGACCAGAAGACGTTGAAGATCGCGCGCTGGCCCGCCTGGCAAAGGGTGAACGCGAGGAGGAATCCGAGGGCATGGGATTGCAGGAACGCCGCCAGGACGAGTCCGAGGGCGGCCGTCAGGGCGCAGGCGGCCACGTGGCCGCGCCGCTCGCCCGTTCGGTCCGAATGGGCCCCGATGAGGATCATCGCCGCGATCCCCACGACGAAGGGCGCGGCGTTGAGAAGGCCCAGCGTCACGCCCCGCGCGCCCGACACTTCTTCGAGCATCCGGGGCAGCCAGAGGAAAATTCCGTAGGTGACGGCCGCGTTGAGGAAATAGATCGCGCAGAGGAGGAGCACCTTCGGATCGCCCAGCGTCCGCCACGCGGACGCGTGCGCCGCATGAGCCTTGCGCGCCCGCTCGGCTTCCATCTCGGCGGAAAGCCACGCGCGCTCCTCGGGAGTCAGCCACGCGGCCTCCTCGGGCCGGTCGGTCAGATATCGGAGGGCGACGGCGCCGAGCGCGACGGCCGGGAATCCCTCCAGAAGAAAAAGCCATTGCCACCCATGAAGGCCCGCCCAGCCTTCAAGCTTCAGGAGGAGCCCCGAGAGCGGTCCTCCCACGACCATGGCCAGGGGGGCCGCCATCATGAAAAGGGCGCTCGTGCGGGCGCGGACCCGGGCGGGTACCCAGGAGGTGAGGTAAAGAACGACGCCGGGAAAGAATCCCGCCTCCGCCAGGCCCAGAAGCAGTCGAAGCCCGTAGAAGCTCCATACCCCCTGGACGAAGGACATCGCCATCGAGACGACGCCCCAGACGATCATGATGCGGGCCAGCCAGATGCGGGCGCCCACGCGCTGGAGGATGAGATTGCTCGGAATCTCGAACGCGAAGTATCCCAGGAAGAAAAGCCCCGCGCCGGTGCCGAACTGCTGGTCGGTGAGCCTCAGGTCCGCCTTGAGTCCCGAAGCCGCAAAGCCGATGTTGACCCGGTCGATGTAGGCGACGATGTAGCAGACGAAGAGAAAAGGGATCAGGCGGCGGGTGACCTTGGACAGAGTCCGGCGTTCCAGCTCCGGCACCTCCGGCTTCACCGGGCGCCTCCGGAAGACGGGACCGGTTCCCGGTCGCCGGAGCGCACGATCGACGCGATAGTCATGAGGCGCAGATTCTACCCCGGACCGGCGCGATTCGGTTGACATTTGCGCGTCCCGGGTCCGTAATGAGTACGCTTCCAGAAAAGGGGACGCTTCCATGAAGCTTTTGCGCCTGGGCGAGGCCGGCCGGGAGAAGCCCGCGGTGCTTCTGGCCGACGGCCGCGTGGCGGACGCTTCCGCGGTGGTGCGCGATTACGACGGGGCGTTTTTCGAGCAGGGCGGACTCGACCGCCTGCGGGACGTCGTCCGGCGGGGCGATCTTCCGACGATCGACGCGGCGGGAAAGCGCGTGGGCGCGCCCATCGCCCGCCCGTGGAAGGTGATCGGAATCGGGCTCAACTACGTGGATCATGCCAGGGAGTCCGGCCAGCCGATTCCGTCGGAGCCCGTGGTCTTCATGAAGGCCTCGAACGCCGTCGTCGGACCGTACGACGATGTTCTGCTTCCCCGGGGCTCGACCAAGGTGGACTGGGAAGTCGAGCTCGGGGTCGTGATCGGCCGGACCGCGCGCTACCTGCCGGACGAGGCCTCGGCGGCGGCGTGCATCGCCGGATACTGCGTTTCAAACGACGTCTCCGAGCGGGCCTTCCAGCTGGAGCGCGGAGGACTGTGGGACAAGGGCAAGTCGTGCGAGACGTTCAATCCCCTCGGGCCGTGGCTGGTCACCGCCGACGAGGTCGCCGATCCCCAGAATCTGGGGCTGTGGCTGGACGTCAACGGCGAGCGCCGCCAGACGGGCCATACGCGCCACATGATTTTCGGCGTCAAGCATCTGGTGTGGTATCTGAGCCAGTTCATGGTGCTGGAGCCGGGGGACGTGATTACGACCGGCACCCCGCCCGGCGTCGGCCTCGGAATGAAGCCGCCGCGCTTCCTCAAGGCGGGAGACGTGATGGAGCTCGGGATCGACGGTCTGGGGCGTCAGCGCCAGGTGTGCCGTCCGGCATAGCGTCGGGAAGGAGAGGCCCCATGAAGGTTCCCGT
This sequence comes from Planctomycetota bacterium, assembly GCA_035574235.1. Lineage (NCBI taxonomy): Bacteria > Pseudomonadati > Planctomycetota > Planctomycetota bacterium. The sequence goes on from DATLZA010000185.1 coordinate 16,893, forward strand.
CCGCATCCGCGTCAACGGAACGTGGGTCGAACGCGAGGTGGAACCTCGGATGCTTCTGGTGGAGTTTCTGCGCGAGGAGTGCGGGCTCACCGGGACCCATGTCGGGTGTGAAACGACGCTGTGCGGGGCCTGCACGGTGCTTCTGGAAGGGAAGGCGGTCAAATCCTGCACGGTGCTGGCGGCGCAGGCGGACGGGACCGAGGTCGTCACGATCGAGGGGCTGGCCGCGGACGGCCGGATGCACCCGGTCCAGGAGGCCTTCTGGGAGTGTCACGGCCTGCAGTGCGGCTTCTGCACGCCCGGGATGGTGATGGCCGCGGTGGAACTCCTGCGGCGGATTCCGCGGCCGACGCGCGACCAGATCCGCCACGGCCTGGAGGGGAACCTCTGCCGCTGCACCGGATACAGCCACATCGTGGACGCCGTCGAGCGCGCCGCCCGGGCGCGGGAAGGAGCCTGAGCCGTGCCGCCCTCTCGAAGGAGATCCGCCCGCGCGCCGAAGGCCGCTTCGACGGGCTACGTGGGCCGGCCCGTCAAGAGGGTCGAGGATCCGCGCCTTCTCAAGGGACAGGCCACCTACGTGGACGACCTGCGCCTGCCCGGTCTTCTCCACGCGGTCTTTCTCCGCAGTCCGCACGCGCACGCGCGGATCGCCGCGATCCGGACGGAAGGGGCCCGCGGGATCCCCGGCGTTGTGGCGGTCTTGACGGGGGCGGACCTCAATCCCTCCTGCGGCCTTCTGCCGTGCGCGGCGCCCATGCAGGGACAGAAATCGCCGCGTCACACGGTCCTGGCGGGAGATCGCGTCTATTTCGTGGGCCATCCGGTGGCGGTGGTCGTGGCGCGCGACCGCGCGGCGGCCCGGGACGCGCTCGACCGGATCGAGGTCGATTACGAGCCTCTTCCGGTCGTCGTGGACCCCGAGCGGGCCCTGGAGGAGAGCTCTCCGCCGACCCATCCGGAGCTCGGGACGAACGTGGCCTACCGCTGGTCGGTCGAAGGAGGCGACGTGGATGCCGCCTTCCGGCGGGCGGACCGGATCCTGCGCGTGCGGATGGTCCACCCGCGGCTGACGCCGATGGCGATGGAGCCTCGGGGCTGCGCGGCGCTGTGGAATCCGGCCGATGGGTCGTTGACGCTGTGGACGTCCACCCAGGTTCCGCACCTGGTGCGGATGCTGCTGCCGGGGCTCGTCGGCGTTCCCGAGAACCGCCTTCGGGTCGTCGCGCCGGAGGTCGGCGGCGGCTTCGGCTCGAAGCTTAATCTTTATCCGGAAGAAGTCGTGGTGAGCCGCCTGGCCATGCGTCTCGGAGCGCCGGTCAAGTGGATCGAGTCGCGGCGGGAAAACGCGGCGGCCACGATCCACGGCCGCGACCAGATCGGCGACTACGAGGTGGCGTTCAAGGACGACGGCACGGTCCTGGCCATCCGGTCGCGCACGATCGCCGATCTGGGCGCGTATCTTCAGCTTCTGACGCCGGCGATTCCGACGATGACGGGACTGATGCTCCCGGGCTGCTACAAGCTCAAGGCGGTTCGGATGGACGTGATCGGCGTCCACACCCACAAGATGGCCACGGATGCGTACCGCGGGGCGGGCCGGCCGGAGGCCACGTACGTCATCGAGCGGGTCATGGATCTGGTGGCGCGCGAGCTGGGAATGGATCCGGTGGAGATCCGTCGGAAAAACTTCGCGAAGGCGTCGGAATTCCCCTTCAAGACCGCGTCGGGTCTTACGTACGACAGCGGGAACTACGAAGGGGCGCTTCGGAAGGCGCAGGAGATCGCGCCCTGGGAGGACCTGGTGCAGCGGCGGGCGGAGGCGCGCCGCCGGGGACGTCTCTATGGGATCGGCGTTTCGACGTACGTCGAGATCTGCGCTCTGGGGCCCTCGAAGATGATGTCTTCGGGCGGGTGGGAATGGGGTTCGGTGCGGATCGACATTTCGGGCAAAGTCACGGTGATCACGGGGGCGACGCCGCACGGACAGGGGCAGGAGACGAGCTTCGCGCAGCTGGCGGCGGACCGTCTGGGGGTGCCCATGGAAGACATCGTCGTCCTGCGGGGCGACACCGCCGTGGCTCCCTACGGGCGGGACACGTACGGCAGCCGCGCGACCGTCATCGGCGGCACGGCGATCCTCATGTCCATCGACAAGATCGTCGCCAAGGCCAGGGTGCTGGCGGCGCATCTCCTCGAGGTTCCGCCCTCCAGGGTCGTTTTCGAGAAGGGGGCGTTCTTCGTTCGGGGAAAGCCGCGGGAGGCGCTGGGCTGGAAGAAGCTGGCGCAGGCGGCCTATCTGGCCAAGAAACTCCCCCCGGGGCTGGAGCCCGGGCTGGAGGCTTCGAGCTTCTTCGAACCCCCGAACTGCACCTATCCCTTCGGCACGCACATCGCGGCGGTGGAGGTGGATCGCGAGACCGGGGCGGTGAGGATCGACCGATATGTGGCCGTGGACGACTGCGGGCCGCAGATCAATCCCCTTCTCGTCGAAGGTCAGGTGCAGGGAGGAATCGCGCAGTCGATCGGGCAGGCGCTGTTCGAGCGCACCGTGTACGGGGAGGACGGGCAGCTTCTGACCGGGGAATTCACGGACTATCCGATTCCCCGCGCCTCGGACATTCCCGAGTACGCGATGGGCAGCACCGTGACTCCTTCGCCCTCGAATCCCCTGGGGATCAAGGGAGTGGGGGAGGCGGGGACGATCGGGGCGACGCCGGCGGTGGCCAACGCGGTTCTCGACGCCTTGGAGCCGCTGGGAGTTCGGCATCTGGACCTTCCGCTGACGCCCGAGAAGATCTGGCGCGCGATCCACGACCCGGAGTCCCGGCCGGCGGTGTCGGTGGAGCGCGTAGGGCGGAAAGGAGGCCGGAGATGATCCCGGCGCCGTTCGAGTATGTCCGGGCGCGGGATCTGGGCGAGGCGCTCGAGGCGCTGGCGCGGTACGGAGAGGACGCGCGCGTTCTGGCCGGGGGCCACAGTCTGCTTCCGGCCATGAAGCTGCGGCTCGCGCAGCCGAAGGCGCTCGTGGACATCGGCCGCGTCGCGGAGCTTCAGGGAATCCGGGAGGAGGACGGGCGGATCCGGATCGGCGCGCTGACCACTCACGCGGAGATCGAGTCGTCGGCGCTTCTTTCGCGGAGCTGTCCGCTTCTTCCGGAGGTGGCCGGCCGGATCGGCGATCTCCAGGTGCGCAACCGCGGCACGATCGGAGGGAGCCTGGCGCACGCGGATCCGGCGGCGGACTGGCCGGCGGCGGTCCTGGCGCTCGAGGCGGAGATCGTGCTCGCGGGCCGGGAGGGCGTCCGCGCGGTGCGGGCGGAGGAGTTCTTCGTGGATCTCTTTCAGACGGCGCTTCGGCCCGGCGAGATTCTGACGGAGGTCCGGGTGCCCGTGACGGGGCCGGCGGCGGCGTACGAGAAGTTCGCGCAGAAGGCGAGCGGGTTCGCGCTCTGCGGCGTGGCCGCGGTCGCGGCGGACGGCGCGTTCCGGGTGGCGGTGACGGGCGTGGCGGCCCGGGCCTATCGGGCGCGGGGGCTGGAGGAGGCGCTCCGGCGGGGAGCGTCGCCGGCGGAGGCGGCGGAGCGGGCGGCCGAAGGGGTGGAGCCGCTCGGAGACCTTCACGCTTCGTCCGAGTACCGGGCGCACCTGGCGCGCGTCCTGGCGCGGCGCGCGCTGGAACGGGCGCGGGCGCGGCGATGAAGCTTTCGTGGGAGCAGGATTTCGGGGCGCCGCCCGAGCGGGTCTTTGCGGCGCTTCTCGACGCCGGAACGCTCAGGTCCGCGATCGAAGGCTGCGAGAAGCTCGAGCGCTCGGCCGAGAACCGCTACGACGTGGTGCTTAAGCTCGGGCTGGCGGGCCTCAAGGGGACGTATTCGGGGAAAGTGGAGGTCCGGGACGCTCGTCCGCCGGAGGAGCTGACGATCGCGTTCGATGGGAAGGGGCCCGGGGGCTTCGTTCGCGGAAGCGCGCGGGCGCGCCTCGCCGCGCTTGCGCCGGGGACGCGCCTTTCGGCGGAAGGGGAAGCGACGGTGGGCGGCGTGCTGGCCGCGGTGGGGTCGCGTCTGATCGAGGCGGCGGCCCGGAAGGTCGTGGGAGATTTCTTCCGGCGGCTGGCGGAGAGGGTGAAGTAGCGTGGGCGACCGTTCGCGCGGGCACGCCGAGAAGCACGTCGACGCGGCGGGCCGGTGGCTGGGCGGGGTCCGGGGACCGGTGGTCGATCTCGGCTGCGGGGAAGGTCTTTTCGCGCCGGCGGCCGCGGAGTACGTGGGCCTGGATCGCGATCCCGCCTGCGCACGGCATGTTCGGGGGAGGGGGCGCCGGGCGATCGTGGCGGAGCTGTCGGCCGTGCCCCTGCGCGACGGGTCCTGCGGGGGAGTCCTGTGCGTCAACGCCCTGCACCTGCCGGAGAATCCTCGCCGGGTTCTCGAAGAGATCGATCGCATTCTGCGGCCCGGGGGGCGGGCGTACGTCAAGAACGACTGGTACAAGTCGCCGCACGGCCGGGGGACGGCGTTTCGCCGGGAGCTTTCGCGCTGGGCGCATCGGACGGCCTACCTCTGGCACCGGCTGGCGTCGCCGGGAACCTTCGTCGTTCGCCGCACGGAGCGCGGGAGGGCCGTATGCCCTCATTGCTTTGCGCGGTTCTTCCGCGAACGCCGGTACCGGGTCCGTCGGGAAAGCCGGTACGTGTTTCTGCTGGAAAAGGGATGAGAAGGGCGGGCTCCCCGTCCCGGACCCTCCCCGCGGGAGGAGATCCCGTCAGTCCGCTCCCAGGAAGCCGGGCGGGCTCCATGCCCGCGTGGCCCACCCGGGGACCGGAATGGACGAGAAGCCCGGAGTCAGAAAGCGCTCCGTGATCAGACGGAGCTTCTCGCGTTCGGTGCCTTCGCGGAGGATCTGGACGAAACGGGCGCGCTCCCGCTCCTCGAGCTCGACGGACTGCCGGAGCGCCGTGGCCATGAGATCGTAGTCCATTCTACGGAAGGCTTCGACCGTTTCGCGCGGCAGCCACTCGCCCCGGTATTCGAGGAGCCCCAGAGTCCGCAGGTATTGGTCCCGGGTGAGCCACACCCCTTTGTAGAGATGATATCCCAGGGCGCGCCGGGCGCCTTCATGGTCCGGGTCGATTTCGAGGACCCTGCGCAGGAGGATCTGGGCCCGGCTCTCGAGACCCTGCTGGCGGGCCCACAGCGCCAGGTCGTACCAGGCGCCGGGACCCTGCGCGTCGCGATCCTGAAGGCGGCGTTCGTATTCTTCCACGAGCGCCCTGGGGCGGCGGATTTCGGCCACTTCGCGGCGGTCGAGGGTGATCGATCCCGCGGGGACTTCGACGACGACCGTGCCGTCCTTCTCGTGCGCGATGCCTTCGATGACGGACCCGTTGCGGAGGACGATCTCGTCGGCGCCGGCGGGAAGGGCGGCGGCCGGGAGGGCCGCAAGGAGGACGAGGAATCGGGACATACGAACCTCGAGGACGTGCAGACGCTCCACCCCTTAGATCCGCGAGAGGTCGGGGCGTCACCCGGCATCGAAGCGTTCCGTTCGGAGGCCGCCTCAGACGACCGCGGCGGCCTCTCCCACGGCCACGGATTCCGTCTCGCCGAGCGAGCCCGTCAGGAGCTCGATGAGTTCGTCGCGCTCGAACCGACGGAAGGTGCCCGCGTCCACCTCGACCACGGAGTTCATGAGTTCGGCCTTTCGGGCGATCATGCGGTCGATCTTTTCCTCAAGGGTGCCGCGCGTGACGAGCTTGAAGACCTGGACGCCGCGCCGCTGTCCCCAGCGATGGACGCGGTCGGTGGCCTGATCCTCCCGCGCCGCGTTCCACCAGCGGTCGTAGTGGATGACGACGCTGGCGCTCGTCAGGTCGATCCCGACGCCGCCGGCCATGAGGCTGCAGACGAAGACCCGGCAGTCGTCCCGCTCGTTGAAGGCGCGGATCGCCTCCGCCCGTTCGCGGGAGTCGCCGCGGATCTCGGCGAAGCCCACGCGACGGGCCCGCAGGTGCTCCTCGATGAGGTCCATCATCCGGAGATACTGGGTGAAGACCACGACCTTCTGGCCGCCGGCCAGGGCTTCCTCGAGAAGCTCGCAGAAGACGTCGAATTTCCCGGAGCTCAGGTCGCGCGCCCGGGGGCCGTCCACGACCAGGGCCGGATGATCGCAGATCCGCTTGAGCTTCGAGAGGACGGCGAAGACGCTCACGTAGTCGATCTTCTTCGTCCGGTCCCGCAGGTCCTCGGCCAGCTTTTCGCCGTCGCGGGCCACGAGCGCCCGGTACAGGGCGGCCTGATGGGGCGACAGCTCGCACATGCGGACATCCTCGACCTTCGGCGGCAGATCCTGGAGGACTTCGCTTTTCACGCGGCGGAGCTTGAACGGCGCGATCATGCGCTTGAGCTCCTCCATCGCGGCGGGGTCATGGTGCCGCACGATCGGAATCTCGAAGCGTTCCCGGAAGCGTTCGGCGCTGCCCAGGTAGCCCGGGAGAATGAAGTCGAAGATGGACCGCAGCTCGTCCAGACGGTTCTCGATGGGAGTGCCGGTGAGGGCCAGGCGCGTCTGGGCGGTGAGCTGCTTGGCGCAGCGCGCGTAGAGGGTGGAGGAGGTCTTGATGTACTGAGCTTCGTCGAGGACCACGCACTCCCAGTCGATCGACGCCAGCGTTTCGACGTCGCGCGCCAGGACCGTGTAGGTGGTGACCACGGCGCGGAGGCCCGGCAGGCGGAGCGCCTCGGGTTTGCGCTCGGGGCCGTAATAGCGGTAGGGCCGCAGTCCGGGGGCGAAGCGGCGGATCTTCTCGATCCACGAGTCGAGCACGCTGGTGGGCGCCACGATGAGCGAAGGGCGACGGGCGCCCTCCTCGTAGAGGGACAGCAGGAAGGCCATCGTCTGGTGGGTCTTGCCGAGCCCCATGTCGTCGGCGAGCACGCCGTGAAGGCCCGCCCGGCGCAGATACCGCATCCAGTCGTAGCCGGTTTTCTGATAGCTGCGAAGCTCCGTCAGGAGTCCCTTCGGCGGAGGGTCGCTCACGTGCGGATCGAAGTCCGGGAGATCCCCTTCCAGGGGGAGGGAGGGGCGGCGGACCAGGAACTCCGCGCGCTTCATGCGGGAGGGGCCCGTCCAGGCGCGGTCGGGTTCCGCGGGGATCCACGTGTTTCCCTTGCGGATGTATTTCTTGCGGCCCTGAACCGCCAGGATCTCGCTCATGGCCAGCGTGAGGTCGCCCGCGCGGTAGACGGGATCCAGCTCCAGCCAGTCGCCGGGTCCAGCGGTGACCCGGAGCGCGGAAAGCGCGGGACGCTCGGCGACCTTGGTTTCGCGGACCGCGGGAGAAGGTTTGAACGCCGGGCTCTTGAGAAGGGTGCGGAATTCCCCCTGGATGAAGCGGGGGATGTCGTCCTCCTCGATGAGGCGCTCGCCTTTGAAATAGGCCTTGAGGTCGCGCGGGGCGGTCCCGAGCGCATGATAGGTCGCGCCGTCGAACATCCAGCGCGCCCCTTCGGGGGGAACCGCAACGCCGTCGCCCCACACCGGGCGGAGCACCAGGCGTCCTTTGTCGTCGTATTCGGCGCGCAGTTCGGGCTCCAGGGGCTTGCGGGACACGCGGACGCCCTTGAGGCGCTCGGACCGGACGATTCCTTTAGGGAGATTCCAGAGGACGGCGGGCGCCTCGTCCACCGGAACGACCAGGTGCGCCCGGCGGCCGTTCGGACCGGAGAGGCGCAGCTCCAGCGATCCGTCGGGCCCGAGGTCCGCCTCGCCCGAGACCCCCGAAAGGAACTCGGCGGCGAACTCTTCCGCGCTCTTCCAGCCGGGCGAGGCGAGCAGGCGGTCCACGAGCCCCAGGCGTTTGGGCTTGCGCACGGGGACGCGCTTGCGCACCCAGGCGGCGAGCGTGGCCGTCACGTGGGGGCACGGAACCTGCGGGCAGGCGCTGCAGGAGGCCTCCTCGAGGTCCGCGGCGACCGTTACGCGCGCGTCCCGGAGGCGCGCGGTCAGCGCCGTGGGGGTCCGGCGGATCTCGCGCACGTCGGACACGGGAGCCGCATCGGCGCCGGGCAGGTCGGACAGAGAAATAGTATCGAGCGTGCGGTCGGCGATCAGGGGCATGTTCCCTCTCTCCTCATAACCGTCGGGGGAATCGAGTCTCGATTCGTTCCCCGGAACGATCTTGTTTCCGGCGAAAGTTATATCGGCCATCGGGGGCGCGGCCTTCGGCGGGATCGGCGTTGGAATGTTGCGGAACGCTCGAATCCGCTTGCCTGCGGCGGGCCCGGTCTCTAAAGTCGAGATACGGTCGGAGGTTTTCGCATGTTCCTGCGGCGCGTTTCGATTCCGGCTCTGGCGGTTCTCGCGGCGCTGGCTTCTTCGGGCGCTTCGGCGGCGGCCCAGGAGCGGGTCCGGATCGTCGCGCGGCACCACCGCAGCGTCCGCGGCACGATCGACGGATTCCCGTTTCTGGTTTTGCGGGGAGATGCCCGCGAACGCGGCAGGGCGCACGGCCTCCTGGCCGCGCGGGAGATCGTCCGGTTCCTGGATCAGGCGCTGATTCCGGTGATCCACGCGACGTCGCCGGGTTCCTGGGAGACGGGGTTTGCAGGCCGGGCGAAGCTTTTCTCATGGCCCGAGCGGTACGACCGGGAACTTCGAGGAATGCTGGACGGGATCCGCGAGGCGCTTCCGGAGGCGGCGGATCGCCGGTTGGGAAGCCTGGGGCGGGAAATCCGCCTGGAGGATCTGCAGGCGCTCAATTGTCTGACGGATCTTCTGGGCGGCGGGTGCAGTTCGTTCTCCGTCTGGGGGCCCCTGACGGAGGACGGGCGGGTTCTGGCCGGCCGCAACATGGACTACATGGCGTTTCCGATCGCTCCGTTCCAGGTGCTCGTCGGGGTGGAGCCGGCGGAGGACGGGCTCAAGGCGACGCTGGACCTTCTGGCCTTCGGGTATCTGGGGGCCGGGACGGCGATGAACGCGGAAGGCGTCTGGGCGGCGATGCACGACGAGCCGGGGCTCGGCGGCAAGGCGCGGGAGGGCTGGGTCCCGCGATGTCTGACCCTCCGGACGGCGGTCGAACGGGCGCGCGCGGCGCGGGCGGTCGAGGACGTCGCCGGCGCTTTGCGCGAGTCGCCCGTCCGGGTGGGCAACAACATTCACCTGAGCTTTCCGGTCACGGCTTCGGAGGCGGCGAGGCCGTGCGTCCTCGAGTGGGACGGCCACGAAAAGGACGGAGGAGTCACCGTGCACGCCGGCGAGGCGGACCATGTGCTGTGCACGAACCACTACCGCACGCGGGCCGTCCGCGAGAGAGCCCGCGACAGCAAGGACCGCCTGGAACGCCTTCGAACGGGGATCGAAGAATTCCGCGCTTCCGGGCGCAAGATCGGCCTGGCGGAGGCGCGCGGGCTTCTTGAAGGGGTGTGCCGGAACGGCGCGCTGGTGACGCATTTCTCGGTGGTCGTCTGGCCCGACCGCCGCCGGATGGCCTTCGCCTGTTCGCCCTCCCCGGGGCGTTCCTCCACGCAGGGGCGCTGGATCACGGTGGAGTGGGCGGATCTTTTCGGGATGTAACGCTTCCCGCGCCGGCGGAACCCTTTAAGCGGGAGGTGGTCTGCCGTGCAGGAGGAGTCGGATCTCCTGGAGGAGGCGCGGAAGGGGTCGGAGGAGGCCTTCTGCGGTCTCGTTCGCCTCCATCAGGGCCGGGTGCGCGCCTATCTGAGCGCTTATGCGCGGGATTCGGACGTCGCCGACGATCTGGCCCAGGAAGTCTTCCTGACGGCCTATCGGTCTTTGCCGACGTACAAAGGGGATGCGCCGCTGGGGGTGTGGCTGCTCGGGATCGCGCGGCATCGGGTGCTGCGCTACCTGCGGGATGAAGCCCGCCGGCGGGCGCGGGAGTCGCGCAAGGCGGCCGCGCTGGTGGCGGAATTCCAGACGGAGCGCGCGGCGGCCGAAGGCGACCGGGAGCGGCCGGAAGCGCTCGATCGCGAGCTTCAGGCGCTCAAGGAATGTCTGAGCGCCCTGACGGCCTCAGGGGCGCAGATCGTTCGGGAGCATTACTTCCAGGGGCGACCGCTGGCGGCGCTCGCGCGCGCCACAGGTCGGAACGAGAGCACGCTGCGGGTGACGTTGATGCGCCTCCGGGCGGCGCTGAGGCGGTGCGTGCAGGGGAAGCTCACGCCGGAGGGGGCCTGACGATGGATCGCGAGCGTCTCGAGGCGCTCTGGGCGCGGTTTCTGGCGGGGGATCCCCTTTCGCCGGAAGAGGATGCCGCGCTGGCGGAGGCCTTGCGGACCGATCCGGCGTGGCGCGAAGAGGTCCTGGCGGACCGGCGGACGGAAGGGCTTCTCCGCGGGCTGGCCCGCGCGGAAGGGGGATCGGAGGAGTTCGCGCAGGCGGTGCTCCGCCGCCTGAGAATGGAGCGGGATGCCTCGCGCTTCGTGGGGCAGGTCCGTCGCAGGATCGCGGCGGGGCGCGCGGGCCTCACGCGTCGGGTGTGGCGTGACCGGCGCCCGGCGGCGGGGCTGTGGGCGGCGGCTCTCCTGGTCGCGGCACTCGGAGTCGTCCTGGCGGTCGTGGCGACGACTCGGCGTCCGGCGGGAGGCGGGCGGCCGGCGCCCGTCGCCTCGCGGCCGGATGCTCCGGCGGCTGAGGAGACGGCGGTGGAGCGGGCCGAGGATCCGCCGCGGGTGGCCGTGGAGCGGGAACCGCGAGGGGAAGAGCCTCGGGCGTCCGAAGGGCGTCCTCCGGATCGGACGCCGAAGCCGCCGGAATCCGTTCCGCAGGCGACGCCTGCGCCGACGCGGCCGGAGCCGGCGTTGCCGCCTCCTTCGACGCCCAAGCCGGCGCCCGCGCCGAGAACGGAGTCCGCGCCGCCGCCGCCCGCGGCGCTGGCGGTCGTGGAGAAGGTGGAGGGCGAGGTCTCGGTCCTGGGCGCGGCCGGCCGTCGGGGAGCGCGCGCGGAAGAACGGATCTTCGCGGGAGAGGGTCTGGAGACGGCGGCAGGGGGAGGCCTCGCGTCCGTCCGGTTCGAGGACGGAACGCGGCTCGAGCTGGGTTCCGGGACCCTGGTGGAGGGCGTTCGGGAGGCCGAGGGAAAAGCGTTTCTCCTGGGGCGCGGGATTCTGACCGCGTTTGTCGCTCGGCAGCCCGCGGGCCGGCCTATGACGATTCGAACGCCCCATGCCGAGGCCACGGTGCTGGGAACGGTTCTGGCGCTCACGGTCCGTCCCGGTCCGCGGGGCTGGACGGCGATCGAGGTACGAGAGGGGAGGGTGCGCTTCCGGAGTCTGGGGGACGGGAAGACCGTGGACGTCCCGGCGGCGCACTATGCGGTGGCCGGGCCGCGCATGGAGACGGCGGCCCGGCGCGGAGGCGTCCGGACGGCGTCGTTCCAGGACGGCGTGTCCCCGACGCGGCGCTACGAGGGAACGCGCGACGCCACGATTCACGAGGGGAAGTCTTCCGTCAACGACGGAAGCTCGCGGATCGTGTGGATGGACGGGCGCACCCGCGACGACGTCGGGGACGACCGGTACGCCCTGCTGCGGTGGGACGTGACGGCGATTCCCGCGGGCAGCGCGATCGTTTCGGCGGAGATTGAGGTTCACGTGACCAACGCGACGAACCGGCTCTCGTTTCCGGTCTATGAGCTTCGGCGCGAGTGGTCCGAGGCTCAGGTCTCGTGGCTTCAGGCGGCCGCGGGACGCCCGTGGCAGGTTCCGGGGGCGCGGGGGGATCAGGACCGCGGCGCCGCGGCCGTGGCGGCGTTTCAGCCCAGGGCGGCCGGACCGTACAGGATCGCCCTCGATTCCGAGCTCGTGAGATCCTGGGTCGATCAACCGGCGGCCAACTATGGCCTGATCCTGGCCGACGCCGAGAACGACGACGCCGTGGGGTTCGAATCGCGCGAGAGTCCGGCGGCCGAGCGGCGCCCGCGGCTGACGGTAACCTTCTTTCCGGGCGGCGGGCGCGTCCGGTAGAGGCGCGATCTCCAGCGCTGGGTTCCGGCCCGCCCTTGAAGTACACTGTCGGGCCTATGGACCTTCCCGAAGTCGCCGAGCGGATTCTCTTCTATCTGGCTTCCGCGGCGGTGGTCGCCGCGCAGGTGGCCACGTCGGGGCACGCGATCCTGTACAAGCGCGAGCCCCGGGCGGCGGTGGCCTGGACGGGGCTCATCTGGCTCGTGCCGGGCGTGGGCGCGCTGCTCTACGTCCTCTTCGGGATCAACCGGATTCAGCGGCGCGCCGTGAGGTTGCGCAAAAAGCGCCGCCGGCTGGACGCCCTGGGCGAGCAGACCGCCTGCGCCCCGGAGCGGATGGCGGAAGTGCTCGGCCCGGACCTCGCCCACCTGGCGGCCTTGCCCCGCGTGGGGGACGGCGTGGTGCGGCGTCCCCTTCTGGACGGCAACCGGGTCGTGCCCCTGGTGAACGGGGAGCAGGCCTATCCGGAAATGCTGCGGGCGATCGATCGGGCGCAGCGGTCGATTTCGCTCCTCGTCTATATCTTTGAGCTCGACGAGGTCGGACGCGGCTTTGTGGACGCGCTTTCGCGGGCCGTCGCGCGGGGCGTGGAGGTGCGGGTGCTCCTCGACGACCTCGGGAGCGGCCGCCTGTGGGGATCGCCGGTGCGGGCGCTGCGGGCGGCGGGCGTTCCCGCGGCCGCCTTTCTCCCGTTGCGGGTGCCGTGGCGCACGCGGTACATGAACCTCCGCAATCACCGCAAGATTCTGGTGACCGACGGCCGGGTGGGTTTCACCGGGGGGATGAACATCCGCGTGTCGCATCGGGTCGAGCGCGGGCGCGATCCCCGCGAGCAGGACGTTCATTTCCGCCTGGAGGGGCCGGTCGTGGAGCATCTCCAGGAGGCGTTCGTCGACGACTGGGCGTTCACGACGGGGGAGATCCTCAAGGGGCCCGCCTGGTTTCCCCGGCCGGAGCGCGCTGGCGACGTGATCGCGCGGGGCATCCCCTTCGACCCCGGGACGGGAGAAACCCTTCGGTGGATCCTTGTGGGCGCGCTCGCCCTGGCGCGCCGGTCGGTTCGGATCGTGACGCCGTATTTCATTCCCGACCAGGCGCTCATCGCCGCGCTGAACGTGGCCGCGCTGCGCGGGGTGGAAGTGGACGTCCTCATTCCCCGGCGGAGCGACAACCTTCTTGTGGACTGGGCGACGACGGCGACGCTCTGGCAGATCCTCGTGGGCGGATGCCGGGTCTGGCGCACCCCGCCGCCCTTCGACCACAGCAAACTCATGGTGGTGGACGGGGTCTGGACGCTTTTCGGCTCGGCCAACATCGATCCCCGGAGCCTGCGGCTGAATTTCGAGTTCAACGTGGAGTGCTACGATCGCAGCCTGGCCGAGGCCGTCGAGGGGCTCGTCCGCGCGCGGCTGTCCCGCGCGGAGCCGGTGACGCTCAAGAAGGTCGATTCCCGCACGATCCCGGTGCGGCTGCGCGACGGCATCGCGCGTCTCTTCTCGCCCTATCTCTGAGCCGCGCGCGGCTTCGTAACGTTTTCCTCCCTCGATCATCGTTGGGGATGGGCACGCTTTGTCCCTCATTTGATCGAGGAGGAAAGGATATGAAGTACGCGGCTCTGGCGCTGGCGCTCCTGGGAGCGGCGGGCGTCTACTTGGGCGCGCGCCGGGCGCAGGCCGAGGCGGCGGCGCCCTGGGAGGTCCGGGTGTTCGTGATGGACAAGGAAGGCAAGCCCGTGGATCTGAGCGCCTGGAGCGCGACCCTCGCGCTCAAGCCCAAGGACGCCCAGGAAAGGACGCTGACCCTCGAGAAGGTTCAGCCGGAGCGGGCGGGCGGGGCCCAGGCCAAGCCGGGCGAGCAGGCTCCCGTGTGCGCCCAGGTGAAGGAGATGGACCGCTATTACGTCGAGCTTGCCGTCCTGCCGCCCTCGGCCCCCGGCCCCCAGGCGGAGGGCCAGGAGCCCCGGGGAAAGGCCGCTCATCCGCCCGCGCAGGACTACCGGCACATGCATGGAGCGGGTTACTTCAAGACGAGCCTCCAGCCCTTCGTGGGCGATTTCCGAAACAAGGCCGTCCAGTTCACCGCGGATGTCACCTTCAGCCACGAAGGCAAGCGCAGCACGGTTTCCGGGTTCTCCTATCCCCACGGGCTGTACGAGGACGTGCTTCAGAAGGTCATGGACGAGCACCTCAAGAAGGCGCGCGACGCCGTGCGGGCCCGGGACCAGGCGCACTGGCAACGGTGGGGCCGGGACATCATGGCGATCCTTCACGCCCTGCCGCCGCTCGCCTTCGAGAACGCCGAGGACCGTTCGGAGTTCGAGAAGGCCCGGCAGGAATGCATGGCCGCCTGCCAGCGGCTTCAGAAGGCGACTTCTCCCGAGCAGGCCTCTCAGGCGATCGATCAGTGCGCCGACACGTGCGACGACGTCCAGGACCAGGCCCAGGACGCCCTGGGCGTGCCCGTTGAGGTCCCGGCGACGAAGTAGCGGCGCGCGGACGCGTTCTTCGCGACACCCCGGTCCCCCGCACGGATCGGGGCGTCGCTTTTACGGGGCGAGAAGCCGGCGCAGGGGTTCGCGGATGGCCTGCGCCCAGAGGGCGTAGCCTTTCTCCGAGAGATGCAGGAAATCGGGCATGATTTCCTTGGAAATCGTGCCGTCGGGCTGAAGAAACGTTCCGCCGATATCGAGGAACCGAACGGTCTTGCCGCCGTCGTCCAGCGCGGCGACGGCCTCGTTGATCTGCCGGATCTGCGCCCGATGGGGATGATCGGGCTTTTCGCCGCGCGGAAAGACGCCCAGGAGAAGCACGCGAGTGGCGGCGGACCGGGCGTGGATCTCCCGGACGATCGCCTTGATCCCTTCGACGGCGCTCCCGGGAGGCTCGGGATCGCGCTGGCCGATGTTGTTGGTCCCGATCATGAGGACGGCGACCTTCGGCCGGATTCCCTCGAGCTCGCCGTTCTGGAGGCGCCACAGGAGATGCTGGGTGCGGTCGCCGGAGATGCCGAAATTGGCCGCCTTGAGGGGGGCGAAATGCTCGTCCCAGATCCTGCGCCCGGTCGTCCGCCAGGCTTCCGTGATCGAGTCGCCCAGGAAGAGGACGTCGATGTCGCCGCGGCGCGCCTCTTCCACGAAGCCTTTGTGGCGATCGAGCCACTTGCCGTCCTTGGGAACGGGACGCGCCCCCGGCGGGACATCCTGGGGCGCGGCCAGGAGAAGGGCGACCGCCAGAGTCCGGAGGATGATCATCGTCGTCTCTCCAAAAGCGAGTGAAGCACGTTCCTTTCTACTTTCGGAGTGCTACAATGCCAAGCGAAACAGGGGCGGGAATCTCCGCGTTAGGGAACCGTCGAGCATGCGCATGACCCTTCGGGCCGTGGTGGCCGTTTTTTTTCTGTCGTCCGTCCCCCTCGCGCAGGACGGTGAGGCTCCCGAGCAGCGGGCTCCCGGCGGCAAGGGAGCCACCATGGACTACGGCTCTTTTCTTTCCTCGACCGTCAGCCGCGTGAAGTACCGCACGGACGAGGACCTTCTTTCGTACAAAGGAATCTCCATCCGGGTGGGGCCGCAGGCCACGATGTGTTTCGATTCGGATCTCCTGCGCTGGGCGGGCGGCTGGACGGGGGGATTTCTGGACCTCTCGAATACGCACCTTGTCAGCTACAAGGGCAGCCTTCCGACGACGCTCGAGGGCACGTTGCGGTTCACCACGCCCCGGGGTCCGGGCTGGGCGGTGGGGGACGATTTCGCCGATCCCCGGCCGCATCCCTACGGGCCGCTGCCGGAGGAGCGGGGACGCTACGTGGGACTCTACCGGCACGGAGAGCGCGTCGTCCTTTCGTACGTGGTGAGCGGCTGTCCGGTCCTGGAGCTGCCCGGTTTCACGGGAGAGGGATTCACGAGGACGATCCGGCTGGGGCCTTCCCGGGAGACGCTGACCCTTCGGGTGGCGGAGGGACAGGTTCCGGTCGGTCTGATCGGCGCGCCCGAGGGGGCCGCGGTCGTGACGACCGGCGCCGAGGTGCGCGTGCGGATCCCGCCGCGTTCGTCTCCGGCGCTCTTTACGGTCGTGATCGGCGGCTCCCAGGCCGGGCCGCCGGAGGATCCCGCGCCGCTGTGCTCGGGCGGTCCGGCCCGGTGGGGCGAACCTCAGGTCACCCGCGGGGCGCTCGGGGCGGGACCGGGCCCGTACGTGGTGGACACGCTCGTGCTGCCCGACTCCAATCCGTGGAAATCCTGGCTCCGCCTGACGGGGCTGGATTTCTTCTCCGACGGCCGCGCCGCCTTCTGCACGTGGAACGGAGACGTCTGGACGGTCGAGGGCATCGACGACAGGCTGGAGCGCCTGACGTACCGGAGGTTCGCCGCGGGCCTCTATGAGCCGCTGGGGCTCAAGATCGTCGGGGACCAGGTGTACGTTCTCGGTCGTGACCGCATCACGCGGCTTCGGGATCTCAACGGCGACGGAGAGGCCGACTTTTACGAGAATTTCCACGACGCCCTGACGACCATGGCGAACTATCACGCGTTCGCCTTCGAGCTTCACACGGATTCCCAGGGAAACTTCTACTACGCCGTGGACGGGCACCGCGTGGACCCCTCGGTGCCTCTTCATGGGTGCATCGTGAAGGTATCGCCGGACGGCCGGCGGCACGAGGTCGTCGCCACGGGATTGCGCGCCCCGAACGGTCTGAGCCTCGGACCGGGCGACGAGATCACCTGCAGCGACCAGGAAGGGCACTGGATCCCCACGAGCCGCCTCAACTGGGTGCGTCCCGGAGGCTTCTACGGGTATGTGCCTCATTCGGGACGCAAGGATCCGCCGGCGTCCTACGATCCGCCGCTCTGCTGGATTCCTCACGGCGTGGACAATTCCAGCGGCGGCCAGGTGTGGGTGACGAGCGACCGCTGGGGTCCGCTCTCGGGGGCGCTTCTTCACACGTCTTACGGGAAGGCGTCGCTCTTTCTGGTTCCCTTCCAGCGCGCCGGGGACGTCGTTCAGGGCGGCGTAGTCCGGTTTCCGCTCGCCTTCGCCAGCGGGATTATGCGCGGGCGCTTCCATCCGAAGGACGGGCAGCTCTATCTGGCGGGATTGCGCGGCTGGCAGACGACGGGGCTGCGGGACGGGTGTCTCCAGAGGGTCCGGTACACGGGCCGCCCGGTTCACATGGTGACGGGTCTCAAGGTCACGCGGGACGGCCTGGACCTGACGTTTCCCCACCCCTTGGACCCCGAGACGGCGGCCAGCGCGGATTCCTGGGCCGCGCAGATGTGGAATTACCGGTGGTCTGAGAAATACGGTTCGCCCGAGTTTTCCGTGGCCGATCCCGCCCGCCAGGGTCGGGATCCGGTCGAGATCCGGTCCGCGCGGCTTGCTCCGGATGGGCGGACGGTGTCGCTGGCGATTCCGGGAATCCGGCCGGTAATGCAGATGCTCGTTCGCGGTCGGGTCCGGGCGGCCGACGGCGCGGCGGTGCCCGTGGAGCTTTATCTGACGATCCACCGGGTGCCGTAGGGGAAAGGCCGCCTCGCGCGTATTCCTCTTTGGATCTGCTCCCGTTTCGCGGTTAAAATAGGGCTCCGCGACGGGGAAGGGGCGAGCGATGCGGACAAGGAGGGAGCCGTGCGTAAGGACCGCCTCATCCTCGTTTCGACGGCGCTTTTCCTCACCCCTTTAGGCGCTTTCGCGGCGACCCGACCGGGCGACCCGGAGGACCCCAACTTCGCCGAGTCCGTTTATGCAACGGGTCTGAGCGGTATCACGAGCCTGGCCTGGGCCTCCGATGGATCGAACACGCTTTTCGTGGCCGTGCGCACAGGGACCGTCCGCGTTCTCCGGAACGGAAGCCTTCAGGCGACGGCGTTCGCCACCGTGAGCCCCGTCTACACGGGACACAGCGAGACGGGCGTGATCGGCCTGGCCTTGGATCCCGACTACGCATCCAACCGGTATGTTTACGTGTTCGTTACGGAATCCGCTTCCGTTCAGAAGATCTATCGCTACACGGCGGGGACGGACGCTTCGGGAAACCTGGTCGGGAGCGGCAAGACCCAGATCGGTCCCGATCTGCCCTGCGAGGGCGTCAATCACGACGGAGGCGGCCTCGCCTTCGGCCCGGACGGACATCTTTACTTCGGTGTGGGGAACCTGGGCAACGATAATAATATCGGCGGCAACGGAACATCGACGGAACGGACTTCGTTGGGGTCGAAGATCGGATGCATGACCTCCTCGGGCGCAGCCGTGGCGAGCAACCCGTGGTACAACGCTTCGGACGGAATCACCGCGACGGATTATGTCTTCGCCCAGGGGATGCGCAATCCCTTCGGACTGCGTTTCCATCCGACGACGGGGGCCCTTTGGGTGTTCATGGTCGGAGATGACTATGAGCAGATCTTTCTGGTCCCCCGGGGAGGAAACGCCGGTTGGCCCACGGAGAACAACACGAGCGCGTCGAATGGGCTTCTGATCCCGAAACTGGCGTATCCGACCAGGAACTCGCCGTTCGGCCGGTGCATCACGCGCGGCGTTTTCTACGACGGCACGGCCTTTCCGGCTTCCTATCGAGGCAACCTGTTCTTCGTGGACTACGTGTCCGGGAAGGTCATGCGTTCGGTCCTGAATTCGTCCGGCGACGCGATCACGAGCACGGAAGTATTCGTCAGCGGAAACAGCCAGCTGGTGGATATCGTGGTGGGTCCGGACGGGGCGCTCTACTACGCCGGCCATGGGGGTACCGTCTACCGCCTGAGCTATACAGGGGTCCCTGCGCTCGGTCTGACGCTTTCCGCCACCGAGCTTCTGATCGATGAAGGCGGCTCGGGAACGTTCACCGTATCGCTGTCCGCGGCGCCGACGTCGAACGTGACCGTCTTCGTGGAACAGTCGGCAGGCCCGGAAACGCTTACGATCAATCCCTCCGTGCTTCAGTTTACTCCGGGAAACTGGAACTCGCCGCAGACGGTAACCGTTTCCGCCGGGCAAGACTCCGACGCCGTCACCGAAGGAGCGCGGGTGAGCTGTTCCGCCGCAGGGCTTCCCGGGCGGCACGTCGTCGTTACCGTGCGCGACGACGACGCCGCTTCCGGGGCTCCTCGCGCGCGCCTCCGCATGCCCGAGGCGGGGGCCCGCGTGTCCGGGCCGAACGCGGAGTTTTTCGGAGACGGAGAAGATCCCCAGGGCGTGGGGACTCTGGAGCGCGCGGAGTTTTACATCGACGGGACGCTCGCCTTTACGGATTCGGCGGCCGGGGGACATTATCACTTCGGAGGGGGCCACAATCTCTGGGATACCCGCGGTCTGTCCAACGGGGTCCATATCCTGCGCCTGACCGTGTACGACTCGGGCGGGCTGAGCGGGAGCCACGAGATCGAAGTCGACGTTTTCAATCCGGTCGACGATGGAGACGGCGGCGGCGGGTGCGGAGCGCTCGGGATCGAGCCGGTCCTGGCCGCGCTCGCCCTCCGGGCCCTCTTGCGGCGGCGCGGATGACGCCGTCCCCGCAGGCCGCGAAGGAGCGTACATAGAGAGGGGGAAACCCCGCTCGGGACTCGATGATGATCCTGGTCTGGGTGTCGCTGGGTGTGGCGGCGCTGCAGGGCGGCCCGGAGGGGCCTCCTCTTCAGGTGCCGGACGGGTTCGTCGTCGAGCGCGCGGCGGGGCCGCCCCTCGTCGAGCGCCCCATGCTCGCCTGCTTCGACGAGACCGGCCGCCTCTTCGTGGCCGATTCCGCCGGCGTCAACCACAAGGGGGACATTCTTCTCAAGAATCCCCCGCACGTGATCCGCCTCCTCGAGGACACCGACGGCGACGGACGGTTCGACACGAGCCGCGTCTTCGCCGACCGGATGGTCTTCCCCCAGGGACTCGCCTGGTACCGCGGAGCGCTCTACGTCCCCTCGCCGCCGTCGCTGTGGAAACTGGAGGATACCGACGGGGACGGGGTGTGCGATCGGCGCACGGAGCTTCTGACGGGTTTCGCCGTGACGGGGGTGGCCGACGACGTTCACGGCGCCTGCGTCGGGCCGGACGGCCGGATTTATTTTCTACCGGGCCGCATGGCGCACGATCTGCGGCTTCCGGACGGAACCCGCGTGCGCAAGGCCGTCGGGCCGTGGCTCATGCGGTGCCGCCCGGACGGGACGGAGCTCGAATTCGTCTGCGGCGCCGTGGGAAATCCCGTGGAAGTCGACTGGCTTCCGGAAGGGGACTTCTTCATCTCCGGAACCTTCTGGGCCCCCGACTCCTTCGGGGGCGGCCTGAGGGACGCGGTCATTCACGGCGTGGAGGGAGGCGAGTGGCCGGTGCGCGACCGGACGTACACGGACCGCGTCCGCACGGGGGATCTTCTTCCGGTCCTTGTCCCCATGACCGCCACCGCTCCGGCGGGGCTCCGGGTCGCCCGCGCCGAAGGGCCTTTCCAGGGGAACCTCTTCTGCGCGTACTTCAACACGCACCGGGTCCAGCGGCATGTCCTCGAACGCGAGGGAGCCACCTTCCGGGCGCGCACCGAGGAGTTCGTCCGCTCGGATCATCCGGACTTTCATCCCACGGACGTTCTGGAGGACGCGGACGGAAGCCTTCTCGTCGTGGATACGGGCGGCTGGTTCCGCATCGGATGTCCGACCTCTCAGATCGCCAAGCCGGACGTCCTGGGGGCGATCTACCGCGTGCGCCGCCGGGATGCGCCGCGCCTGGCGGATCCGAGGGGACTCACGCTCGACTGGAGCCGCCCCGAGGAGCATCTGGACGA
The DNA here is from genome assembly GCA_035574235.1 of Planctomycetota bacterium. Taxonomy (NCBI): domain Bacteria; kingdom Pseudomonadati; phylum Planctomycetota; species Planctomycetota bacterium. Next base: position 37,631 of record DATLZA010000185.1, read on the forward strand.
CCCCCGGTGGGCGGTGCGGGAGCGGGCGGTGGACCGGGCGGCGGCGCGGGGTGCGGCGGCTCTCGAGCGGATCGCCGGGAGCGCGTCGGTTCGCGCGCGGCTCGGAATCGTGTGGGCGCTTTGCCGCCTGGACGAGCCGGCGGCGCGTGCGGCGGTACGGAGGCTTCTCTCCGACCCGGACGCGCGGGTGCGCCAGGCGGCCGCCGCGGCGGCGGGACTGCACCGGGACGGCGAAGCCGTCGGGCGCCTGATCGAGATGCTGGGATCGGACGCTCCTCCCGTGCGTCGCGAGGCGGCCGGCGCTCTCGGCAGGATCGGCGACCGGCGGGCGGCGGGGCCTCTGATCGAAGGGTTGCGGGGCGGTCCGGATCGTTATCTCGAGCACGCGGTTCTGTACGCCCTCATCCGGCTGGGGGATCGGGAGGGGGCGACCCGCGCGCTGGGCGATCCGGATCCGGAGGTGCGCCGCGGGGCGCTCATCGCGCTCGATCAGATGGGAGGCGAGGGGCTGACGCCGGAGCGCGTCGTGGCGCTTCTTGATCCCGTCGCGCCCTCGCTCCGGCAGGCGGCGTTCCGCGTGATCGTCTCGCGTCCGGCGTGGGCGGGACAGGTGCGGGCGCTGGCGGAGCGCTGGTTCCGCGACCCGGCGGGGGAACCGGGGCGGCCGGAGATGGTGCAGGGGCTCGTGGCGGCCTTCGCGGCCGACGCGGGCATGCAGGACGCCGTGGCGCGGGCGCTGCGCGAACCTTCGCTTTCGGCGCCGGCGCGGGCGGTTCTGCTGGAAGCCATGCTGCGGGCTTCGCCCGAGCGCTTTCCGGCCACGTGGGTGGCGGAGGCCCGCTGGAGCCTGGAGCATCCGGACGAAGGGGTGGCCCGCCGGGCCGTGGCGATTCTGAAGGCCGCCGGCGCGCCGGACTTCGACGAGGCGCTTCTGGCCCTGGCTCGGGATGAGCGGCGTTCGGCGGAGCTGCGGGTGGAGGCGCTGGGGGCGGCGGCGCCGCGTCTGGGGCGTCTGGAAGGGGCGCTCTTCGCGCTGCTGGTATCCTGCCTGGAAGCCGACCGCCCGCCGCTTCTGCGCCTGGCGGCGGCGGAGACGCTGGGGCGGGCGCCCCTGGACGATCGCCAGCTGGAGCGCCTGGCCCTCCGGGCGGAAAACGCGGGGCCGCTCGACCTTCCGCGCTGGCTGCCCGCTTTCGAACGCTCGCAGAACGCCGGGGTCGGCCGCAAGCTTCTCGAGGCCCTGGCCCGGTCGCCCGCGCTCGAGAGCGTCCCGGCCGATCTTCTGCGCCGCGCGATCCGCCGGTTTCCGCCCGAGGTGGCCGCGGCGGCCCAGCCGATGCTCCAGCGGCTGGAGGCCGGCGAGGGCGGCGCCAAGGCGCGCCTCGACGAACTTCAGGACGTTCTTTCGGGAGGCGATCCGGCGCGGGGCCGCGAGGTTTTCCTCGGGCGCAAAGCCGGTTGCACGGCGTGTCACGCCGTGGCGGGCCAGGGGGGCCGCGTGGGGCCGGACCTTTCCCGGATCGGCGCGATCCGTTCGCCGAGGGATCTGCTCGAGGCGATCGTCTTTCCGAGCGCCAGCTTCGCGCGCGGCTACGAGCCGTTCGTCCTTCGGACGCGGGACGGCGCGGTGCTGGACGGCCTCGTCGTCCGCGAGACACCCGACGCCGTCTATCTCTTCACGGCCGACCGGACGGAACGAAGGATCCCGCGCGCCTCCATCGAGGATCTGCGCCAGAGCCGGATCTCGATCATGCCCCAGGGACTGGACCGCCAGCTCCGCCGCGAAGAGCTCCGGGACCTCGTGGCGTTTCTCGCGTCCCTGAAATGAGCGCTCCGGACGTCAGGGGAGTTCCTTGAGGTAGAGATTGGCGAACTGGATCGGATCGCCGTGGTTCTGAAGGGCGATCGGTCCCCGCGGTTTCACCCCCGGCAGGAGCGCGTTTTCGATCACGGTTTTGCCGTTCAGGACCACGGTCAGGCGGTCCCCCTTCATCGTGATCACGAAGCGGTTCCATTGACCGGGAGGATGGTCCGCCCGCACCTTGGGCGTCACGCCCGCCCGCACTTCGGGGGGCATGCTTTTGTCGGTCCGGTAGCCGTAGACTTCGCCCGAGCCCACCGGCCAGCACCAGATGTTGACCTGGCTCTTGGAGCTTCCCCGGAGGTAGATGCCGCTGTCGCCCGCGTCCGGGACCTTGATCTTCCGGCCGGAGTCGCTGCCGTCGGGAAGCACCTCCGGAAGTTCCTTCTCGACGGGCTTCCGGGTGAACCGCCAGTCGGCGATCAGGATGAAGTCTCCATATTCCTTCTCCGACCAGAGGTCCTTGCCCTTTCCGTCGAAGTCCAGAATCCAATCCTTGGGCACCCAGTGGCCTTCGTTGGCGGGGTCTTTCTTCCACCCGGAAAGATCCACGCCCGTGTAAAGCGAACGGAATCCCTCGTCCGCCTCGGCCACCAGGTCGGCGGGCGGATTCGAGGAGGGAAGCTCCTTGATGCGGATGTTGCGGAAGTGGACTTCCGAACCCTCGGATTCGAGGCAGATGTACCCCTTTCTCGGGTTGCAGTTCGTGCCTCCCGAGACTTCCTTGCCGTTAACCTCGAGCTTGACGGCGCCGTCCTTGGCGATGACCCGGTAGTGGTTCCACTCCCCGGCGGGCTTTACCCGTTTCTCGCTCGGCAGGCAGCGCATCCACCCCTTGGGGTGCGGCCGGTCGGGGACGAACGTGGCGCCCTGAATGGCGAAGACGTCCCCGTGGCGCGTGTAGAGCCCCTCCGGATGATCCCCGAGCATGATCTGGATCTCGATCGACTTCGTGAAGGGCTGGCCGCGCACGGGGAGCGCCGAACTGTGGACGAAAAGACCGGCGTTTCCGCCCTCGTGGAGGTGCTTCCACTCCAGCTCCAGGATGTAGTTCTCGTACATCCGCTCCGTCCGGAGCACCCCCGTGGGCTTTCCGGAACAGACGATGACGCCGTCTTCGACCTTCCATGTGGACGGGGCGCCGTTGACGTTGACCCAGCCGGAGAGGTCCTTGCCGTTGAAGAGCGGGACGAAGCCGTCGTCCTGCGCCGCGGGGACTCCGGGGGCGGCACAGGCGGCCAGGAGCAGTCCGAACCATGCGGTCGGTTTCATCGCGTGTCTCCTTGAGGTCGGGGTTCGGGCCATTTCAAATGCCGGTGAAGAAACCGGAACGTTCCCACGCCGTGAATCGCATGAGGGCCGTCGAAGAATTCGATCTCGGTGCGCTCGGGGATCTTGAGATCCGCGTAGAGGCGGCGGACCTTGGCGTATTCGTACGCCACCCGCTCGTCGGGGGCGACGCCGTCGCGGTGGCCGCGCTCGACCATGAAGGGGCGCGGAGCGATGAGCGCCGCCATCTCCGCGTAATTGAACGTGTTTCCCAAATTCCACTCGAAAATCTCGTACTCGCCGGTGGTCACGTAACTATACGGGCTGTCGAGGGCGGCGTTTTTCCAGATCCATTCGTTGAAATCCGCCGAACAGATGGAAAGGGCGTACCGCGGCACGACCGCCGGAACGCGCATCGCGGTCTTCCCGCCGTACGAGAGACCGTAGAAGCCGATCCGGTCCGGATCCACGAAGGGCAGCGAGGCCAGCCAGTCCGTGATCGCCCGATGCTGAGGGATGATGATCGAGAAAAGATGCGTCCCCAGGAGGTTGGCCTTCCTCTGGAGTGTCCGGAAGGCGTCCCGCCCGAGGTAGGGATTCTGAGGCGCGAAGACCACGAATCCGCGTTCCGCGAGCCGCACGCCGAAACGCCGGTAGGCCGGATGATCCACCCCCGGGTCGGCCAGATCCCGCGGCCGGCCTTCCAGGCCGTGCTGGCAGACGACCGCGGGCCGGCGCTCTCCGGGTTTGAGATCGCGCGGCACGAGGAGAATCCCGTACGCGAAGACGTCGGGCCAGACGTCGAGCTTGACCTCGTAGCCTTCGCAGGCGGGCTCGTTGAAGATCAGGCGCGAGCGCGGGTCGGGCGCAAGCAGCGGCCGGTCGAAGCGGCCCAGGACCTCCTCCTCGAACTCGCGCCGCAACGGCGCCGTGGAGGCTGCGTAGTCGTCGAGCGAGCCGGTCCGGAGGCGCTTCCAGAAGGCGGCGTCGCGGACGGCCTCGCTCCGGCGCAGAAGGTGCTGCGTGTCCTCGAGGAGCTGATCGAGCTGCCGCTGGAGGCGCGCGGCGGGATCGTGGTTCCGGCGAAGGACAACGGGAGCTTCCGATCGGGGCGCCGGCAGGGTCGCCTCGCCGGAGGGGCGGGGCGCTCCGGGCGCGAGCGCGCGGAACCGCGCGAGCTCCGCCTCGAGCCGCGCGGCATCGGGGGAGGTCCAGCTTCCGGGCGCCGCGCCGGATCGTCCGGGTTTCGCCGGAGGCGGTCCGGCGACGGAATAGCGGGGTTGCGGGAAGGCCGCAAACGGCCGCGGAGCCACGAGCGCCGCCAGTTCCGCTCCCCCGAATTCCCGCAGGAGCCCGAAGACATTCCGGTAGATGGGCTCCTTCCAGGTTTCCTCAAGCGGGCCGAAGGCTCCGTGAACGCGAACCTCGTCGATGCGGGGATCGATCGCCCCGGCATAAAGCGCCAGAAGTCCGCCTTCGCCGAACCCCAGGAGGATCACGCGAGGGTCGGCCGTCTCCCGGTGGAGCCAGTCCACCAGCGCCAGCGTTTTCTGGACTTCGTACCCCAGGATGTGCCGTCCCAGCTCAAAGGCCGGCCGATAGACGAATTCGCGGTGGGGTTGATTGGTGGCCTTGCCGATCCGGGAGATCGAGTGAGTGTCCGAACGGTCGATGAGCGCCGGAACGACGACGCGGAATCCCCGTTCGGCCAGGGAGCGCGCGGGTTGCCGGTCCGGGGGCGTTGACGGAACGAGACCGGAAACCTCTTCGGGCGATTCGTCGGCGTCCGGGAGGAGAATCACGGTAGCCTCCGGCGGGCGGCCCGTCGGGACCAGGAGCAGCCCCTCGCCCTCCACGCTCCGGAAGACCGGCCAGCGGACGGCCAGGACTTCGAAGGCGGAGGATCGCGCGAGAACCGGGGACTGTCCCAGCGGGTGAATCACTTCCGGCGCCGCGAAGGGCGCGCGCTCGTCCACGACGCCCAGGATTTTTTTCAGCCGATCGCGCTTCGGAGCCACGGATTGTTCGTAGGCCTCGGGGGAAGAACGGTCGACTTTCCAGAAGGCCGCTCTCCGTTCCCGCGACTGCTCGATCTCGCGCCGGAGAAACCGGTCGATGCCCTCGACCATGAGGGCCGCGAAATCGCCTTCCTCCTCGAGAGGACGGGTTCCCGGGAGGGCCTTCGCCTGCCTTCGTTCCGGCGCCCGGCCGGCCGTCCAGAAGAGGGCGTTGACGATCATCCGGCGGAAGTGCTCGTTCTTGAAGTCCCCCGGGTCGCCGAGCGACGTGTAGAAGATGCGGGCTCCTTTGTAGAGGCGGGTCCAGGCGACCGGCTCGGTCTTTCCGCCGGCCGTTCCCGTGAGAAGCACGTCCACGTCCGGGGCGTTCTCGGGGTTGCGGTAGAGGCTCGCCTGCGAGGAGAACTCGCGGACGCCCTCGAGGATCGGGTGGCCGCGGGCCTTGTCGGTGAACCGGACATCACAGACCGGACCTTTGCCGTAGTGGCCCTTGTAGCTTCCGCCGAAGACTTCGCGGTCCAGATCGAGCCACGTCTGGAACGCGTGGCTGGCCGTGCGGATGCCCACGATGGGCTTGCCGGACAGGCAGTAGCGCTTGACGCGCTCCAGCGATTCCCCCTGGAGCTTGAGCCGGCGGGTGAAAAGGAGCATCACGTCGCACGACTCGAGGTTTTCCAGGCCCGGCAGATCCTCGTCCGTCCGCCGGAAGGCGCGGGTGCACTTCACGTTGTAATTCCGCTCGAGGTGCTCCTGAAGCGCCTCGAGGGACGCGTCCGATTCGTATTCGAGCGAGCCCGAGACCAGGCATACCCGCAGGGGAGGGGAGGACGGCGCGGGCTCCTGAGGCGGCGCCTCCAGGCGCAGGTAGGCGAAAAGGTCGCGGACGTCCTGATCGGTGAGGGGATCCAGCAGCTTCTCCGGCATGAGCGAGACGTCCGAGGCGGCCATGGCTTCGATGCGGGCGCGCGGGAGAACGGTGCGGACGTTCTGCGCGTCGACGAGCGTGATCGACGCGGGCGTTTCCTCCGCGAGAAGCCCGAGGAGGACCTGCCCGTCGTTCGTGCGGACCCGCTGGGCCTGGTACTCCGGGCGGATGAGGGCGCTCGGATCGACGATGTTCGTGAGGAGCGATTCGAGATCCTTCCGGTTGATCCCCGTGAGGTCGGGCCCGATCTTTCCGCCTTCGCCGAAGAGCGTGTGGCAGGCACCGCAGGTCCGGGCGAAAATCGGCCGGCCGCGCGCGGGGTCTCCCTGCCCGCGGGCGAGGATGACCCGGAGGCTGCTGATGCGGGCCCGTTTTTCGCCCGGCGTGGCGGTCCCCACCTTGCCCCAGTGCTTCTCGATCAGGCGCCGGATCTCCGGATCCTCCGAGCGGGCCAGCTCCACGAGCGATTCGAAAGGCGCCTCCGAGCGCGCGATCGCGCCCGAGTCGATGTGACGGAGGAACTCCAGGGCCGACGCCGGGCGCCGGAAGAAAAGTCCGCGGACGAGCGAACGCACCGCGGCGGGAAGCCGGGGATAGCGCTCCAGGGCCGCCCGCAGGCCGGAAGGATCCGGAAGGTTCGCCAGGGCCTCAAGGACGGCCACGAGAAGCCCCGCGTCGGAGGCCCGCTCGAGGACCGAAAGAAGCGCGGCGGCCGCGTCGCCGCGGCCCGACTGGCCCAGGAGCGCAACGAGCCGCGTCCGTTCCGCCGCGGGGACGCCCGGGTCCGAGGCGGCCGCCAGGGCCCGGGCGTATGCGCCGGGCCGCCCCAGCCGCACCGACAGACGCAGGAGCGCGGGGCTCGACTTCGCCTCCGCTTCGCGGCGCGCCAAGGCGCGCTCCAGGATCCCGGGGACGCGCTCCAGGACGCGTCCTTCGAGAGCCTGTTCCAGCCCTTCGAGGACCGCTTCGACGTCGGGCGGGCCGGGCGCGCGTTCGAGGAGGCGGGCCGCCCAGGCGGCGTCCGGATCGTTGGCGGAGACCATGAAGCGGCGGGGCCGGCTTCGGGAGGCCGCGGGGAGCGACCCGGTAGATGCGCCCGTTGCGCCGGTCCCACGTGTCGCGGGGGTCCACGTGGTTGAGGCGCGCGTCGTACCAGTCCACGACATAGAGCGCGCCGTCGGGT
>DATLZA010000186.1 GCA_035574235.1 Planctomycetota bacterium
GAGGTCATCTCTCTCCTCGTGAAATTCTCGACTCCCTCGCTCCCCACACCTATGATCCTGGAGTGCTCTCCCTTCCTCCCGTTCTCCTCGACGACCTCCTCGAGATCCCCCACCCTGGTAACCATGTATCTGAATCACCCACCTCGCCTGATCCGCCTTGTTGACAGGTCTTCGGGGCCCCGATATACTGCGCCCATGCCTGCCAAATGGGTTCGCGTCGCCTCCACGGACGAGCTTTCGCCCGGCAGCGTGCGGAAGGTCGAGGTGGAAGGACAGGAGCTGGCGCTTTACAACGTGGACGGCAAATTTTTCTGCACGTCCAACATCTGCCCTCACCAGGGCGGACCCCTGGACGAGGGCATGCTGGAAGGCTCGCAGATCGTGTGCCCCTGGCATGCGTGGGTGTTCGACGTGGCCTCCGGGGTTTCGCCCGTCAATCCCCGCGCGAAGATCCCGACCTATCCGGTGAAGGTCGAGGGCAAGGACGTGCTCGTCGGCATATAGGAGCCCACTCATGGCGTATGTGATCGCGGAACCGTGCGTCGGCACGAAGGATAAGGCGTGCGTGCCCGCCTGCCCCGTGGATTGCATCTACGAGGGTGAAAAGATGCTCTACATCCACCCGGATGAGTGCATCGATTGCGGGGCGTGCGTCGAACCGTGCCCCGTCCAGGCGATCTTCCCGGCGGACGAGCTTCCGGACAAGTGGAAGTTCTACATCGAGGTCAACAAGAACTTCTTCCCCGAGAAGAGCGACGAGAAGGCCTGGGCCGGCCATCCCTTCCCGGCGGAGCGGCTCCAGAAGCCGCCCGAAAAGCACTGACGTCGACGCGGCCGCCCCCAGGCGCGGCCGGCGGAGGGCCCTCGATGAGCCAGCCCCCCACGCCCGAGAAGGCCCCCGGCAAGGTTCCCGTCGATTACGGGACGGTGTCCTATTCCGCTCCCGATCTGCGGGAGAAAAGCGTTCCGGCCCGGGGAGGCGAACCGCAAATCCTCGATCGGAGGCTGTACGCGCAGCTTCAGGTCTTCACCGGCGCCCTCCGGCCCGAGGAGCTGGCCGAACGCCTGAGGGCCTCGGGGATCGAATCCGTCCTCTATCTCGACGTCAACGACCCCAAGGGAATCGGCGTTCTGGCCCTCACGGAGGATCCGGCGCTCCTGGCGGGTCCGTGGCGGGACCTCCTCAGCCGGCCGCCCTTCGGGGACCTCCGGCATCGGCCGGAGCTGACGATGATCGGGCGCACGTACGCCACCGGCCGCGAACCCAATCTCGCCTATGCGCTCCTCAAGAAGCCGCGGGTTACCGCGCTCAACCCGGACTGGCCCTGGGCGGTCTGGTATCCGCTCCGGCGCAAAGCCGCCTTCTCCGTGTTGCCGCCCGAAAAACAGGGCAAGATTCTCCATGAACACGCCCAGATCGGCATCGCCTTCGGACAGGCCGATTACGCCCATGACATCCGCCTGGCGTGCCACGGACTGGACCCGAACGACAACGACTTTGTGATCGGTCTCGTCGGGCGCGAGCTGACGCCCCTTTCGCAATGCGTGCAGGAAATGCGCAAAACCATTCAGACGTCCAAATACATCAAGTCGCTGGGACCGTTCTTCGTGGGACGGGTCTTCTGGCAGAGCCCCGCGCCGGGGTAATCGGGTTTCTTCGCTTCGCGATTCGCGTAGGGTTGGCTCCGTCCCGCGGGTGATAGAGGCGGGCAGAGGAGCGGGATCCGATCGCATGGAGGTCGAAACGATGCGGATCGCGATCCTGGCATTCTTCGCGGCGGGGATGGGGTCGGCGCCGGCGGGCGCCGTCCAGGAACCTGCCAAGGACGCCCTCCGGCAGGCGCTCAAGGACACCGATCTCGAGGGCGACTGGATCTACGACGACGTGGCCGCCGGGTTCGCCCAGGCTCGCGCGACGGGCAAACCCCTCCTCATCGTTTTCCGCTGAGTCCCCTGAGCGGCCTGCAAAGGCATCGACGGACAGGTTGCCCGTCGCGAGGATCCCGAGCTGTCGCGCCTTCTGGAACGATTCGTCTGCGTCCGGGTCGTGCAGGCGTGGGGGATGGATCTGTCGCTCTTTCAGTTCGATTACGAGCTGACGTGGGCGGCTCTGTTCATGAACGCGGACCGCGCGGTCTACGGCCGCTACGGAAGCCGATTCGGGAAGGGAGGCCGGGAGGTGACGGTCGAGGGCTTCAAAAAGGCTCTCGAGGGCGCGCTGGAGCTGCACGCGGCCTATCCCGCCAACAGGGCGGCGCTCGCCGGCAAGAAGGGGCCCGCGCCGCCGTTTCCGACGCCCGAGGCGATCCCCGCGCTGCGGGGAAAGCCGAACGTCCGTCCGGCCGACGGCACCCGCGGGAACTGCATCCATTGCCACCAGGCCCACGATGCGACGCTCTGGTCCCTGCGGGATCAGGGCAGGGCTCTGCCGGACAACCTCGTCTGGCCGTATCCGGCGCCCGAGCAGGTGGGGCTTTCGCTGGATCCCCGCGAGCGCGCGCTGGTGGCGGCGGTGGCTCCCGAATCCCCGGCGCAGAGGGGCGGCTTCCGCGCAGGCGACCGGATCGTAACGCTCGACGGGCAGCCGATCCTCTCGATCGCGGACGTTCAGTGGGTGCTTCACCAGGCGCGCGAACCGGTGACCCTGCGGGCGGAACTGGAGCGGGACGGCTCGGCCGCCCGGGCCGAGCTGGCGCTCGCGGAGGGATGGAGGAGGAAAGGGGACTTCACGTGGCGCGTGGTGACCTGGAGCCTGCGGCACCGGCTTCTGGGCACGGAGCCCTTGCAGGCGCTGTCCGCGGACGAGCGCCGGGCGCTGGGCGTCCCCGACGGCGCCATGGCGCTGCGCGTGAAGGGTTTTCCCCCGGACTGGGTGAAGGAACAGAACCGCGCGGCGCGCCAGAAGTTCCGGCCGGGGGATGTGCTCGTCGAGGCGGACGGCCGCCGGGATCTGGCGACGGAGGCGGCGCTCCTCGGGTATCTCCTGCAGAAGAAGCGGCCCGGACAGACCGCGGACTTCACGGTTTTGCGGGACGGCCGCCGCGAGCGCGTGACGCTGGCGCTGCCCTGATTCGGGCGCAGGAATTGCCCATGCAGGGGCTCCGGCCCGACGTAAGTCCTCCGGGGCCAGGACGATGAGCCAATCCGGCGGGTCTCCCGCACGCTGCGGGCGTACGATGATTGTCTCCGCACGCCGCGGTTCCTCGTGGACGCGCATT
>DATLZA010000187.1 GCA_035574235.1 Planctomycetota bacterium
CTTCCCCCCGCCGGCCCACGTCCCCCCGGACGGCCGGGCCGCCGACGTCCCGGGCGACGGCCTCCGCCTCGCGACGCGACACCCGGTAGTTGACCGCCACGCGCGCCCCCGCCGCCGCCAGCGCGCGCGCGACCGCCGCGCCCACCCCGCGCGAGCCGCCCGTCACGAGCGCCCTCTTGCCCTTCAGGTTCATGGCGTTCTCGCCGCTCCTCCGTCCACTCCCACGACCGCGCCGGTGAGGAACGTCGCCCGGGCGGCGAAAAGCACCGCGTGGGCCACCTCCTCGGGCCGCCCCGTGCGCCCGAGAAGCGTCCGCCGGGCCGCCTCGCGCACGTCCCGGGGCGACCAGTCGCCGGTTGCGACGGGCCCCGGGCAGACGGCGTTCACCCGGACCGGAGCCAGCTCCGCGGCCAGGTACCGGGTCAGATGGATGAGGGCGGCCTTGGCGGCGCAGTAGTCGGGCCCCATGTGGAAGGGGCGCCGGCCGACGTCGCTGGCGATGTTGACGACACAACCGGCCGGCGAACGCCGGAGCAGCGGCAGCGCCTCGCGCGTCACCTCCACGGCCGAGAAAAGATTCAGCTCGAACGTGCTTCTCCAGGCCGAAAGAGGCGTGCGCTCGAAAGTTCCATGATGTTCCATCCCCCCGGCATTGTTGACGAGGATGTCGAGCCGCCCGCCCAGCCGCCGCACGAGGCGTCGCGCGTCGCGCCGGACGTCCGCCGGTATGCAGATGATTTCGCCGATCTCCCGGGCGGCCGACACGAGGGAAGCGGGATTCCGCCCGCAGATCACCACCCGGGCTCCGGCCTCATGGAAGGCGCGCGCGACGGCCTTTCCGATCCCGCGGGAACCGCCGGTGACGAGCACGGTCCGCCCCTCGAACTCCCGCGCCGGTGAAGTCCTCAAGAGACGAATCCTTCCCACGCCAGATCCCGGCGGCGCACGGGGCGCACGCCGGCCATGGCGCGCACGGCCCGCAGGAGCGACTCCTCGTCGCCGGATTCCAGGGCGACCCACCACACCCCGTGGCCGTCGGTCTGAAGGGCCGCGCGGGCGGGCCGGCCGAACTCCACGCGGCAGGCGGCGTCCCCTCCGAGGGCCGCCCGCGAGGCCTCTTCCACGAGGGCCCGGCGGGGCACCTCGAACCCCAGAAGCGTCCGCCAATAGCGGCGCGGCGAGGCGGCCAGGCGCGGCGAACCGAAGCCTCCGAGGTGCGCCAGGAGGGTGGCCGTCATGGCGCGATGTTCCTCCTCCCAGCGCGCCCCCGGCTCGGCGAACTCGTCGAAGCCCGCCTGGCTCAGGCGCGGATGAGGCGGCGCGGGGGACGGCCAGACGGCGAACACCTTTCCCGGCCCGGCGCCCCGGCGGGCGGCCAGGTCCTCGGGAATCGGAGACCAGTTCAGCGCCGCGATGGCGGGCGCGCCGTCTTTCATGTCGCCTTTCCTCCGCGCCGCGGGGACCGGAAAGATACCACAAAGCCCTCGCGGGTTCCAAAGCCCGGACCCGCCTACCGACCTCTCCTCTTTCCGGCCGACCGGCCGCCTCCCCGCACCAGCCGCCCGGCCAGAAGGTTGACCGCGGCCTCGGTCGTCTCCCGCGTGGCGTGAAAGAGCATCTCGACCACGCCCACCCGGGGAACGTCCCGCACCTCACGGAACCGCGGCAGAAAGACCACCAGGGTGAGGACGCGCAGGAGGAAGGAGAGCAGAAGAATCGTCTTGAACGGCACGTCCATGGAAAAAAGCGTCAGATCCACGGGGACCCAGGTGATCGCGCTCGAGCCCGCGAGCCCTCCGAGGAGAACCCCCAGGTTGAGCAGGAGGTTGAGGTAGGCGGTGCAGCGCGCCCGCTTGCCGGGCGTGACGGCGTCCAGGAGGAAGTTCGAGACGCTCTGGTTGAATCCCGACCAGCAGAAACCCGACCACATCTGCAGGAAGACCGCCCAGGCCACGTGCCCGGAAATCAGCCAGAGAAGCGGGAGAACCGCGATCCCGACCGACGTGGCCACGAGGACCCGCTTGTTCCCGAAGCGGTCGGACGCACGGCCCCAGAGGGGCAGGGCCGGAATCTGGACGAAGATGACGGAAGAGACGGCGACCATGTATTCGACGTAGTCGTATCCCAGCGTCCGGCGCCAGTAGGGAACGAAGAGGCAGCCCGCGAAGTGGGCGCTGAAGTTGAGGCACGCGACGAAGAGGGCGAAGCGGGCGAAGTTGGATTTCGGAAGCCGCCGGAGGAACTGCCAGAAGGTGAACCGGTCTTCCGGCCGGTGGGCCAGGGCCGGCTCGGCCATGCGGGTGAGGTAGTAGACCGAGAGGATCCGCGCCGCCAGCGCCCCGCCGAAGACCACGGCGAATCCCAGGGCCTCATGCCGGGCCCGCTCATAGACGGCCAGCCCGATCCCCGCGACGATCATCGCCGCCAGCTGCATGGTGAGGGCCAGGGCGCTGCGGCGCCCGAAGAAACGCCCGCGCGCCGCGGGAGGAACGAGGTCCCCCATGACGCTCGTCCAGGCCGGAACGCCGACGTGGAGGGAGGCGAACGACAGCACGAAGCCGCCCAGGAGCAGCCAGAATCCGTACGGCCGTCCGACCAGCGGCGCCAGAAGCATCGGCACCCAGGCCACGGCCTGAAGAGAGGAGCCTGCGACGAAGATCCGTTTGCGCCGCCCCGTGCGTTCGATGAGGACCGGGGCGAGAAGCTGCGCGCAGGCCCCGAGAAAGACGGGAATGGTGACGAGGAGCGCCACCGCCGATTCCGACGCGCCCAGAAAGAGCGCGCAGGCCGCCACGTAGGAGGCGTCTCCCAGTCCCGCCATGACGGCGAACGCCGTGCCGTCCTTTATCGAAGCGTCGAGGCTGCGCTCGACGGCCTGTTTTTCCACAAGTCCGGCGGATTATATCAAACAACGGCCGGGTTCCAGCTCCCGGTCTCCGGCGCCGCCGCGCGCCTTTTTCTTCTGGAGAAAGCGTTTCGCCGCCGGTAGGATGAGCCGCCGTGCTGGACCCGCGCACGGCGCCGTTCGTCGTCATCGACGTCGAAACCACGGGGCTCGAGCCCTCCCGCGATCGGATCTGCGAAGTGGGAGCGCTGAGGCTCGTGGGCGGCCGCGAGGAAGCGCGCTTTCATTCCCTCGTTCACCCCGGCTGCCCGATGCCCGAGGGGGCGCGCCGGACGCACGGCATTACCGACGAGATGCTCCGGGACGCGCCGCCCTTCGAGCGGATCGCGGCGGATCTCCGCCGGTTCCTGTCGGGCAGCATCCTCGTGGCCCAGAACGCGGAATTCGACATGGGCTTCCTGAACGCCGAATTCCAGAGGGCCGGGATGGCCAAGCTGGCGCTGCCGGCGGTGGACACGATCCTGCTGGCGCGGCGGGTCAAGCCGGGGCTTCCCTCCTACAACCTGGACACCCTGGCGTATCACTTCAAGGTGCGCTTCACGAGCCGGCACCGGTCGATCGGAGACTGCGAGGCCACGGGGGCCATCTTCTGGCAGTGCCTGGAGGCGCTGCGGCCCCGAACGCTGGAGGATCTCCTCAAGAAAGGCATGGTTCGAGCGTAACCGCGCCCGCAACGCCCCGGTTGCCGATTTCCTTCGGACGGGGTAGACTTCATTAACTTCATTCTAGGAGAGTTCCTCATGGCCCGACTCCTCGCGGCCGCCCTGCTCTCCGCCGCGGCGCTCTCCGGCTGCGTCCAGTATGAGCAGGCTACGACGCTCTTTCCCGACGGCTCCGGAAAGTTCACGATGTCCATGGCCTTCAAGAAGTCTCTCCTCAAGATGATCACCGAAACCGCCAAGCAGCTCGGCGGCGAAGGCGGAGCCGCCGCCGACCCTCTCGCCGAATTCCAGGACCCCGAAAAACTCGGCGCCAACTCCGAAGGCGTCGTCGCCTGGGCTCAACCCCGCCGCTCCGAGGAGGGCGAATGGGTCCGCGTCTCGGTGACCGGCTACTTTGAGGACATCAACAAGGTCCGGATCTACAACCAGAGCCCCGCCCCCGGAGAGGGTCCCGGCGGCCGCAAGACGATGTTCGCCTGCGTCTACGAGAAAACGGACGCCGGCTATGTCCTCAAGCTTCAAAACGAGGGGACGAACGAGTTCAAGAAGATGCGCGGAGAGAACGCGCCCGACGGCCAGGAGGATCTGGCCAAGGCCATGATCGAGGCGCTCAAGCCCATGCTCGAAGGACTCAAGTTCTCCGTCTCGATCACCGTGCCCGGCCCCATCCTGGAAGCCCAGGGGGTGCTCGAAACCAAGGACCGGACGGCGTCGCTGGCCATCGACGCGAAAACGCTGGTCGAGGCCATGTCCAATCCCTCCAGTCCGGAGGCCAAGCGCTTCAAGACTCTGGAGGAGTTCAAGGAGATGCGCCTGGTCTGGAAGGAGAACTCCGTCCCGGCGTCCGAGACGTCCGCCTTCAAGAAAGAACTGGCCGACGCGAAGGCCCAGTGGGCCAAGACGCTCGAGGAACATCGAGCGCGCAAGGCCGCCGAGAAGAAATAGCGCGCCCTATTTCTTCTTGTTGCCCAGCTCGGACATCTTCTTGACAACGATCCGCTGGGTCTCCTTGGAGATGTCCTTGCTCCGGAGGACCTGCTCGTAAATCGCCCGGGCTTTGTCTTCCAGGCCCAGCTGCGAGAGAGCGTGCGCCTTGTTGGAGAGGTAAAAGCTCGCGTTTCCGGGGTCCACCTCGATCGCCTCGTCGAAGTGGCGCAGCGCCTCCTCGGGGCGCCCGGCTTTCATCAGCGCCGCCGCGTAGTTGCAATGAGCCACCCCCAGATTGCGGCGCCCCTTTTCGACCGCCGTGGCCAGCTCGCGGACCGCCTCCTCCATCTTTCCCGCCGCTTCCAGCGCCGCCGCCAGCATGAAGCGCCGGTTCACGTTCAGGGGATCGCGGTCCACCATCGCCCGCAGGTCCCGGATGCGCCCCTCGTGCCCCATCCGGCCGATCCGTGTCGTCGTCATCGAAACGCTCCTTGTCATTCCCGGACAAAGGGGTTTTCCGCCCGCTCTTCGCCGATCCGCGTCTCCGGCCCGTGCCCCGGGTAGACGACGGTCCCGGGATCGAGCGTATACAGCCGCTCCAGGATGGAGCGCGCCTCCCGCTCGAAATCCCCTCCCGGCAGATCCGTCCGTCCGATGCTGCGGCGGAAAAGCGTATCCCCCGTGAACACCCGCCCCTCCCCCGCATAGCAGACGCTCCCCGGCGTGTGCCCCGGCGTGTGAAGCACCCGCAGCTCCTCCCGGCCGAAGCGCACGACGTCGCCGTCTTCGACGAACCGATCCACCGGCGCCGGCTCCGCCGCCCTCCCCAAGGGCAGTCCGAACATCCGGCCGAAGGCCGCCACCTGCTCCGGAAGCGCCTCATAGAGCTCCCGGTCGCCGGCGTGAAGGATCACCGGCGCCCCCGTGGCCTCCCGAAGCTCCCGCGTGGCCCCGATGTGATCGAAGTGCGCGTGCGTGTGCAGAAGCGCCACGACCCGGAGCCTGAGCCTCCGGATCGCCGCCAGAATCTCCGGGGCTTCGTCCCCCGGATCGATCACCACCGCCTCCCGCGTGCGCGCGTCCGCCAGCAGGTGGCAGTTGCAGCGCAGGGGGCCCACGACGAGCGGCTCGTGGATCATGTCTTCGGCGCGGGGGCGGGTTCGCCGGCGTCCAGGCGCCCGGAGATCTTCATCGAGCAGAAGCGCGGCCCGCACATCGAACAGAACTCGGCGCTCTTGAAGAAGTCGGCGGGAAGATCCTCGTCGTGATACTTCCGGGCGGTGTCCGGATCGAGCGAGAGGGCGAACTGGCGGTTCCAGTCGAAGGCGAACCTCGCCCGTGAAAGCTCGTCATCCCGGTCGCGGGCGCCCCGCCGGCCCCGGGCGACGTCGGCCGCGTGGGCGGCGATCTTGTAGGCGATCACCCCCTGCTTGACGTCCTCCTCCTTCGGAAGCCCCAGGTGCTCCTTGGGGGTCACGTAGCAGAGCATCGACGCCCCGAACTGGCCGATCACCGCCGCGCCGATCGCGCTCGTGATGTGATCGTAGCCGGGAGCGATGTCGGTCACGAGCGGACCCAGCGTGTAGAAAGGCGCCCCGTGGCACTCCTGAATCTCGCGGATCACCTGATACGGCACCTGGTCGAGGGGCACGTGGCCCGGCCCCTCGATCATGACCTGGACGTCGTGCCGCCAGGCCCGCAGGGTCAGCTCCCCCAGCGTCCGGAGCTCCGCGAACTGCGCCTCGTCGGAGGCGTCGTGGAGGCAGCCGGGCCGGAGCCCGTCCCCCAGCGAGAAGGACACGTCGTACCGCTTGAAGATTTCGCAGATCTCGTCGAAATGGGTATAGAGCGGGTTCTGACGGCGATGGCGGACCATCCACTCGGCGATGAGCGATCCGCCCCGGGAGACGATCTTCGTGATCCGGTTCTTGACGAGCGGAAGGTGCTCGAGAAGCACCCCCGCGTGGATGGTCATGTAGTCCACGCCCTGGCGCGCCTGCCGCTCGATGACGTCGAGCATGTCCTGCGGCGTCAGGTCCGCGATCTCCCGGACGTGCTGGGCCATCTGGTAAATGGGCACCGTCCCGACCGGAACCGTGGACGCCTCGATGATCGCGCGGCGGATCTCGTCGAGGTTCCCGCCCGTCGAAAGATCCATGACGGTGTCGGCGCCGTAGTGGACGGCGACGTGGAGCTTGCGGAGCTCGCCTTCGAGGTTCGAGGTGACGGCGGAGTTGCCGATGTTGGCGTTGATCTTGCACCGGAAGGCGATTCCGATTCCCATGGGGTCGAGCCGATGCTTGAGGTGCTCGACGTTGGCGGGGAGAATGGCGCGCCCCTCGGCGACCTCGCGCCGCACGAACTCGGGGTCCAGCCCCTCGCGCTCGGCGACCCGCTTCATCTCCGGCGTCACCTCGCCCTGACGGGCGCGGTGCATCTGCGTGACGTTCGGCATGACCGTTCCTTCCCTTGAGACCGCCCGGCGGCGGTCGCGTCCCACCCGGCCGCCCGGATCAGACGGCGACGACCTGCTTGATCTCCGGCAGCGACGCGCGGATCTCGTTCTCGATCCCCATCTGGAGCGTCATCGCGCTCGAAGGGCACCCCTGGCAGGACCCCTGAAAGCGGATGTAGACGATTCCCTCCTCCTCGTTCACGTTGACGAGCTCGACGTGGCCGCCGTCCATCTGAACGTACGGCCGGATGCGGTCGAGCACTTCGTCCACCCGCCGGTAGAGGTCCGAAACCGGGGAAAACGCCGGCATTTCCGGGGGCCGGTCCGCGTCGCCCATGGCCGCCTCCGTTACGTGGTGAACGACTGCCCGCAGCCGCACGAGCTCTTGACGTTGGGGTTCTTGATCGAGAACCCGGAGCCCATGAGGCCCTCGCTGTAATCGAGGAGCGAGCCGCTCAGATGAAGAATGCTCCGGGGATCCACGAGGACCTTCACCCCCGTGGCCTCATGAACGAACACCTTGTCGTCCGGCCGCGGGGCGTCGAAGTCCATGAAGTACGTCAGGCCCGAGCAGCCGCCGCCCTGCACGCCCAGGCGCAGTCCGGTCGAGGCCGGATCCTTCTTCTCGGCCTCGAGAAGCGCCTTGAGCTTCTCGGCGGCCTTGTCGGAAATGGCGATCTGGCCGGAGAAGCGCGAGGGCGCCTCCTTGGGGGCCACGATCACCTCGGGTCCGGGAGTCCGCGTCGATTCCGTCATGAGGGTGCCTCCTTCACCGCGCCTCTATCTTACTTCGTCGAGGCCGTTTTGCCTTCACTTTTCACGCCCGGGTAGAGGGGGGAGAGCGCCCGCAGTCGGGCGACCGCGTCCCGCAGCAGCTCCCACGTCCGATCCACCTCCTCGGCCGTGGTGAAACGCCCCAGCCCGAAGCGGATCGACGCCCGCGCCAGGGGTTCGTCCACCCCCAGGGCCGCCAGGACGTACGGCGGCTCCAGCTTCGCCGAGGCGCAGGCGCTGCCCGTCGAAACCGCCACCTCGCCGAGGGAGAGAATCAGGCTCTCGCCCTCGACGTACGCGAAGCTCACGTTGAGGTTGCCGGGAAGCCGCCGCTCCAGGCTCCCGTGGAGATACACATGATCGAGGTTGTCGAAGATGTGCCGCCGGAGGCGTTCGCGGAGAGCCAGAATCCGGGGCGCCTCCTCGGGCATCTCCCGCGCCGCCAGCGCGCACGCCCGCCCGAATCCGACGACGAGCGGAACCGGCACCGTCCCGGAGCGCCGCCCGCCTTCGTGCCCCCCGCCGTCCAGGAGCGGCACGAGCTTCACGCGCGGGCGCCGGCGCCGCACGTAGAGCGCCCCGACGCCCTTGGGGCCGTACATCTTGTGCGCCGAAAGGGACGCCAGATCGATCCGCATCGCCTCCACGTCCACCGGCACTTTGCCGGCCGCCTGCGCGAGATCCGAGTGGAAGAGCACCCCCCGCTCCCGGCAGATCCGCCCGATTTCCTCCACCGGCTGAAGCACGCCGATCTCGTTGTGCGCGTACATCACGGAGACGAGCACTGTGCGGTCGGTGATCGCCTCCCGCAGCCGGTCGAGATCCAGAAGCCCGTCCCGCCGGACGGGAAGATACGTCACCCGCGCCCGGCCCGACCGCTCCAGCGCCCGGCACGTCTCCAGGACGGCCGGATGCTCGGTGGCGACGGTCACGATGTGGTCGCCCTTCTCGCGGTACGCCTCGAGCGTTCCCTTGATCGCGAGGTTGTCGCTTTCGGTCGCGCCGCTCGTGAAGACGATCTCCGACGGATCGGCGTGGAGGAGGGACGCCACCTCGGCCCGCGCGGCCTCGACCGCCTCGTGCGCCTCCCGCCCGAAGGCGTGGATCCTGCTGGCGGGGTTGCCGAACTTCTCGGTGAAATAGGGGAGCATCGCCTCGAGGACCCGGGGATCCACGGGCGTGGTCGCGTGGCAATCCAGATAGATGCGCGCCATGGTCTCCTCCCTATCCTAGCGACCGGGAGGATGGAGAGAAAGGGCGGCGTGGCCGGCTACCGCCCGGGAGGCACGCTCGTGACCACAAGCCTCGGTCGGTCCGGCGGCGCCGCGGCTTCGCGCGAGGCCACGAGGATCGCGTCGTCGTGGGTCGGATGCGCGATGAGAAACCCATGGTTCCTTGACGGATCGTCCACCCACGCCTGGACGACCGCCACGCCCTCCGGATTGAGCTTCAGCGAGTACCGGCCGGGCGCGGCGGGCGCCACCCGCCCCAGCACGACGCGCCCCCGATCGGCGGAACCCGCCAGCCCCGGCGCCTGCCAGGGGGTCGCGGAGGTCGCCCGGTTCCAGGTAACCTGCGTCTCGGACCAGTCCCGCCGGACTTCGAAAAGATCGAAGGAACGGCCCGCGCTCGCGTCCAGGACGGTCAGCTCAAGCGCCACGGACAGAACCCGGCTGCCCCGTGGAAGCGCGGCAAGGTCCCAGCGGAGGAGAATCGCCCGGTCGTCGCCGGTCCCCTGTGTGTCCCCGTCCGCGTAGAGCGCTTCCGCGCGGCCGCCGTTCTTTTCCCGCAGCGCCGCCCGCTCCCAGATCTGCGCGTCGCGCGTTCCTTCATAGCGCGGCGTGGGCGCCACCCCGTCCTGGAACGCCGTCGTCACCGCCCGCTCCGATCCCAGCGTCACGTCCGCCCCCGGCGCCGCCACCGCGAAGAACCCCGCCGGCACATCAACCGCCTGGCCGTCCGAAAGACGCGCCAGCCGCACCCGCCCCCTCCGCACTTCGAGGCGCGTGGTTCCCTCCTCGACGAGGAGGCGAAAGGTCGTCCCGACCACCCTCGCTTCCGCGTGAGGCGAAGCGACCACGAGCGGCCGCCCCTCGGGCTGCCGCGCCGCTTCGACCGTGATCGTCCCCCTCTCCAGGATGGCCCTCTTGCCCCGCTCGGGACCCACGTCGAAGATCTCCCGAAGCCGGGTCCCGTCGGGGTAGACCGCGACGGCACGGCCGCCCGGAGCGACCTCCAGCGCCGCGCCCGGCGGAATCGGGCGGCCCCCGGCCGACGGCGCGCCGTCGAGCAGCACTCCCCCTTCCGCCGCCGCAAGCAGGGCCGCCGCAGGGACCGTGACCGGCCGCACGGGCGGCGCCGGAGGAGTCGGCGTCGGCGCCGGGGACGGAACGGGCTCCAGGGGCCGCGGCGGGGGCTTCGGCGCCGGCTCCGATTCCCGGCGCGGCTCCGGCCGGACCGGGAGCTCCGCAGGACGCGGCGGCGCCGGCAGGGGGGTCTCGCGCGGCGGCTCGACCCGCTCTTCGGGCGGCACGGGCTCCGGAGCGCGAACGGTCGGAACCGGCGGCGCGGCCGATCGCGGGCGGGAAGCGATCACCGCCGCGCCGGCCAGCGCTGCAAGCAGTCCCGCCGCCGCCAGGATGGGAACGAGCGGCGAACGGGAAGGCCGGACGGCAAGCAGGCGGCGCGAACGCATCCGCCGGCGCGCCGTCGCCGGGAGCGCGGGGGCCACGTCCTCCTGGAGAACCTCCGGGAGAAGCACCTCCTGCCGGAGCGCCCGCGCGAAGGCCCCCCTTGCGCCCGCGTCCGTCCGAAGGAGGCGCTCCAGCTCGCGCACCTCCTCCTCGGCGAGGTCGCCCTCGAGGTATCCGGCAATCAGCTCGCGGAGGTCCCGCATCAGACGGCTCCCCCCGAAAGGCCCTCGCGAAGCCGGCCGCTGACGCACTCGGCCAGCCGCTGCCGGAGCCGCTTCAGGACGCCCTTCACGCCGTCGGTCGAACGCCCCACCGCGGCGGCGATCGAGGCCAGCGGCGCGTTCTCGAGGTAGCGCAGGGTCAGGATCCGACGGCTCTCGGCCGGCAGGAGGCCCACGCACTCCTTGAGCGCCCCCCGATGCTCCTCCCACGCCTCGGGCTCCTGCTCGAGGAGAACCCCCACGGACTCCAGCGTCTCGGGCGCCAGGGCCAGCGGCCGGCGACCCGTTTTGCGGAGCTCCGCCCAGCTCACCCGGCGCGCGATCTCGCGCACCCAGGCGCCGAAATCCGACCCCTCCCGGAACTCCGCATGCTTGCGGAGGGCCACGATGAAGACCTCCTGGAAGACGTCCTCCGCCAAATGGGGGTCCGGCACGAGCGCGCGGATGAACGCCTGGATCATCAGGCGCTCCCGCGTCAGAAGCCGGACGACGCCCTCGGAATCCATGCGGAGTCTCCTATCGGACGTCAAACGTCCCGCTGATCAGGTTGTGATCCGAAGGCCGCACGCCCTTGTCGTCGGACGTTCCCAGCTTGAGGACGACGTTCGTGTTCGACAGATCGCGCTGGTCGGGCACCTCGCCGCTGCGAACGGTTGCGGTCGAGGCGCCTCTGGAGACGAAAACGTAGTCGAGCTTGCTCCGGCGGGTCCGGACGTTGAGATTCGGCGGATTATCGGGATACGACGAGGCCGTGCCCAGGCTGAGGGCGATCTTCCAGGCGTCGTGGTAGGCGCCCGCCTCGGTCATCTCGGCGTACTCCGAGGTCGAGGGGTGCGCGTTGAAGTCGCCCGCGATGAAGCGGGGCTCGGCGAACTTCGCGGCGAAGCGCTTGAGGGCGTCGATCTCCGCCAGCCGCAGGCGCTGCCCGTACGTGCCGGTGGTGCCGATGTCCACCCAGTAAAGGTGGGTCGAGAACACGTTGATCCGCCTTCCGGAGACGTCGACCGTCGCCTGGGCCACGGACATGCCGGAATCCTTCACCACGGGATCCGAATAGCCCGTATCGTCCCTGAAGTACAGGCCCCCCCGCGCGACGATGGGCCACTTGGAAAGGATGGCGTTTCCCTCCGCCTTGGACGGGTTATCCCGAATGAAATGAACATACCACGTGACCCCCGTCCGAAGAGACATCTCCGTGGCAATCCGCAGGGCCAGGGTATCCGTATCGGAACTGTTGAAGCTTCGGACCTCGCACAGCGCAATGACGTCGGCGCTCTGGGCCGCCAGGAGGGCCGCCTGCCGCTTGTGGTTGTAGACATTATCCGTCCCGATGCCGTGATGGAGGTTGTAACTGACGATTTTCAACCGGAAGGCCGCCGAGGAGGTGCCGTCGGATTCCGCAAGAATCGTCGCGTCGCGCTTCTGGGCGCCCGGGGCGGAGGTCAGGAAGGCCGAGGGAGAAAGAACGATCTGATCGATCGAGATGCCGTCTTCGCGTTGCTGGACGCGGATTTTCTGCCACCCCGTCGAGGCGAAGTAGATGTGGGACCCGAGGCCGTTCCATCCGTTGTCCTCCCACCCCCATCCCGACAGCCCCACGCCGTCGCCCGACTCGATGACGACGACCGCCGAGGAAGTCGTCCCGATCCGCCATGCGGCGGCGCCGCTTGCGGTGACGGACCCGGAGAATTGAACGTGGACGGAGTCGTTGGCGTAGTGGTCGCGGTCCGCCCTTCCCCGGATCCACAGGTGGTACGGCGTACCCGAGGAGGCGTAGAAGCTCATTTCGAAGTACGAGGAGGGCGAGGCCAGGGCGGTGACGATCTTGGGGGTTCCCTGGTCGGGGTTATAGATCCGATATCCACCGGCCGCGCCGGCGTCCGCCACGACGCTCCAGTTCCCCACCCGCACCGGGGCCTCGGATGCATAAAGGACGATCTCGGCCGGCGCGGCGGCGGGAGCGGCGGCCGGCGAGGCTTCGCGCGCCCCCAGTGCCAGGGCGGCGAGAGTCATCAGGACGGCGGCTCCCCGAAGGCGGTCGGTCATGCCAGGCTCCTTTCCCAAGCGGACTCCGGCCGGGATTCCCCGGCCCGTGGCGTATGTCCCGAGAGGGCGCGCGGTGTCGCGAAAAATGGAATCCCCCCGCCGCCCGCTTCCCCCAGGGCCGGGCCTCTTCTATAATGGGCCGCCATGGCGTACGTGGTGGCCGCGATCCCCGACCTCTTCTTCCGCTCCAAGGTGCTCGAAACGGCCAGGACCCTGGGGGTGCGGGTGGAGGTGGCGCGGGACGCCGACGAGGTCTTTCAGAAAGTGCGCCTGGAAAAACCGGCGCTGGTGCTCATGGATCTCCAGGCGACGGCCCTGCGGCCTCTGGAGACGCTGCCGACCCTCCAGGAGGTGCCCGTGGTGGGATTTCTCGCCCACGAGGCCGTGGATCTTCGGGAACAGGCCTTGGCCGCGGGCTGCTCGGAAGTCCTGACCAAAGGCCAGTTTGCGGCCTCCCTCCCCGCCCTCCTCCGCCGTGCCCTATAAGAGTCCCCTGGAACCGATCCTGCGCGCGCGCGGCGCCGTCTATGGCCGGGTCGGCGACGCCGAGGTCCCGCTCCATTTCGGCGACCCGGCCGCGGAAATCGAGGCGCTCCGGACCGGTCCGGCCGCCGTGGACCTGGGCTGGCGGGCGCTCGTCGAGGTCACCGGCCGCGACCGGGTGCGCTTCGTCCACGGCATGTGCACCCAGGACGTGAAGGGAATGGCTCCCGGCCAGGGGCGCGCGGCGGCGGCGGTCACGCGCCAGGGGAAGATGGTGGCCGACCTCGTCGTGCGGATGCATCCGGACCGCCTCTCCCTGGAAACCGACCGCGCGGCGCTGCCCGCGCTTCTCGAAACCTTCACGAAGTTCATCGTCGCCGACGATGTCCGGCTGGACGTCTCCTCCCGGACGGCGATCGGACGCTATGGGCCGGGGACGGCTCCCGCGCGTCCCGCCCGGCCGTTCGATTGGACGGAACTCGAGGACGGATCGTGGGTCTGCAAGGATCCCACGCTGGGCGTCGAAGGGTACGTCCGATGGACGCCTCCCGAGGCGACGCCCGCCTTCGGGGGCGAGCGATGGGCCGGCTTCCAGGCGTGGGAGACGCTGCGGATCGAGAACGGCTTCCCGCGATGGGGCGCGGACATGGGACCCGACGTCCTGCCGATGGAGGCGGGACTGGAGCCGATCGCGATCAGCTACTCCAAGGGCTGTTACGTCGGGCAGGAAGTGATCCAGCGGGTCAAGACCTACAGCGAACCGCCCAAGATGCTCGTCCAGCTGGAGGTGACCGGCGCCCAGCCCGGCGAGCGAATCCTGGCCGGCGGCCAGGACATCGGGCACGTCACGAGCGCCACCCCCCGCGTCGCCCTGGGTTACGTCCGCAAGGAATTCAAGAATCCCGGCACGGAGGTTTCGGTCGGCTCCCGAAGGGCCGTCGTGCGGGCCCTGCCCTGGCAGGTCCGCGGGGCTACGGCCTGAGATAGCGGCGGGTGCCGGAAGCGGGAAGCGCGTCGGCCGGCGTCCGCAGGCAGGGGCGTTCCGCCTGTCCGGCCCGCAGGGCGCGAGCCAGGTCCAGCGTCTGGAGGCGCTCCCGAAGACCCGCGAACCACGGTTCGAAGGCCGGTCCCGCCGGCGGCCGGATCAGGATTTTCCCGTCCGGAAGCGTCATCTCCAGCCCGGTGGGGTGGGCCGCCAGGGGAACGACCACCCAATCGCGATGGAGGTCCAGGGAGTCGGTGAGCCGGTAGACGCGCTCGACCTGTTCGGCGGTCAGGACATTCATGGCGCCGGCCCATGATAGCGTTGGATCGTTCCGCCTTCAATCGGCGGCGTCCGGAAAGAGGACCTTTTTGGTACGATTTCTCTTGACGCTCCCGGCGGCCGCCGCTAAGGTGAGAAGGTCGGACCCGCCCCGGGGTCCGGGGGCCTTCCATGATCCGGATGACCCGCCTGACGGACTACGGGATCCTTCTCCTGACGCTCTTCGCGCGGGACCCGCGCCGCCCGATGCGGAGCGCGCGGGACCTGGCCGAGGAGTCGCGGCTCCCGCGGCCCACGGTGAGCAAGATCCTGAAGGTGCTGGCCCGGCACGGGCTCCTGGAGGCGCACCGGGGGGTGAAGGGCGGCTTCACGCTGGCCCGCCGTCCGGAAGAGGTCACGGTGGCGGACGTGGTTTCGGCGCTTGAGGGCCCGATCGGGGTCACGGAGTGCACGGCGCACGCCGGAAGCTGCGGGCTGGAGCGGATCTGCGTCGTGCGGAGCAACTGGAGGACGATCAACCGAGCGGTGATCGAGGCGCTGCGGAAGGTCACGCTCGCCGAGATGGCCCGGCCCGCGGCCGGCATCCCGGTGGAATTCGCGCGCCCGGTCGCCCAGAAGGGGTGAGTTTCATGGCCGATTCCGACCGCAACACGATCGAGCGCCTGGCGGCGCAGGAATACCAGTACGGGTTCGTCACCCCCGTCGAGGAGGAGAAGGCGCCCAAGGGACTCAACGAGGGCGTCATCCGCCTCATCTGGGAGAAGAAGCAGGAGCCCGACTGGATGCTGGAGTGGCGGCTGCGGGCCTACCGGCACTGGCTGACGATGAAGGAGCCGCGGTGGGCCAACCTCCGGTATCCCACGATCGACTATCAGGACCTCCACTACTACGCGGCCCCGAAGATGAAGGCGCGGCCCAAGAGCCTGGACGAGGTGGACCCCGAGATCCGCCGCACCTACGAGAAGCTCGGAATCCCGCTGGCGGAGCAGGAGCGCCTGGCGGGGGTCGCCGTGGACGCCGTCTTCGACAGCGTCTCGGTGGCCACGACCTTCAAGGAAAAGCTGCGCTCTCTCGGGATCATCTTCTGCTCCTTCTCGGAGGCGCTCCAGGAGCACCCCGAGCTCGTGCGCGCGTGGCTGGGGACGGTCGTCCCCTACACGGACAACTTCTTCGCCACCCTTAACTCCGCCGTGTTCTCGGACGGCTCCTTCGTCTATGTCCCCAAGGGCGTCCGCTGCCCGATGGAGCTTTCGACGTACTTCCGGATCAACGCCCGGCAGACGGGCCAGTTCGAGCGCACGCTCATCATCGCGGACGAAGGCGCGTACGTCAGCTACCTGGAAGGCTGCACCGCTCCGATGCGGGACGAGAACCAGCTCCACGCGGCGGTGGTGGAGCTCGTGGCCCTCGACGGCGCGACGATCAAGTACTCGACGGTCCAGAACTGGTACCCCGGGGACAAGGAGGGCCGCGGCGGCATCTTCAACTTCGTGACCAAGCGCGGCCGCTGCAAAGGCCGGGGGTCGCGCATCACCTGGACCCAGGTGGAAACCGGAAGCGCCATCACCTGGAAGTACCCGAGCTGCATTCTCCAGGGGGAAGGCTCGGTCGGCGAATTCTACTCCGTGGCCGTGGTCAACAACTACCAGCAGGCCGACACCGGCACGAAGATGATCCACATCGGGAAAAACACCCGCTCGACGGTCATCTCCAAGGGCATCTCCGCCGGCCGCGGCCAGAACACGTACCGGGGGCTCGTGCAGATCCTCCCGACCGCGCACCAGGCGCGCAACTACTCCCAGTGCGACTCGCTGCTCCTGGGGGATCTCTGCGGCGCCCATACGTTCCCGTACCTGGACGTCCAGAACCCGACGGCGCAGATCGAGCACGAGGCCTCCACGTCCAAGATCAGCGAGGACCAGCTCTTCTACTGCCGCCAGCGGGGGCTCTCCTCCGAGGACGCCGTCAACCTCATCGTCAACGGCTTCTGCAAGCGGGTGTTCAAGGAACTGCCCATGGAATTCGCCGTCGAAGCCCAGAAACTTCTGAGCGTCTCTCTCGAAGGGAGCGTCGGATAATGCTCGAGATCCGCAACCTGCACGCCGGCGCCGGCGACAAACCCATCCTCAAGGGCCTGTCCCTGACGATCCGGGCGGGCGAGGTGCACGCCGTCATGGGCCCCAACGGGTCCGGCAAGAGCACCCTGGCCCACGTCCTGGCCGGGCGGGACGGCTTCACCGTCACGGCCGGCGAGGTCCTCTACCGGGGCCGCAACCTTCTGGCGATGACCCCGGAGGAGCGCGCCCGCGAAGGGCTCTTCCTCGGCTTCCAGTATCCCGTCGAAATCCCCGGCGTGGGCAACGCGTATTTCCTCCGCAGCGCCTATAACGCGATCCGCAAGCACCGCGGCCAGCCGGAGCTCGACGCCGCGGACTTCCTCAAGCTCCTCAAGGAAAAAGCCCGCCTCGTCGGAATCGGCGAATCCCTTCTCACGCGCCCCGTCAACGAGGGCTTCTCCGGCGGCGAGAAGAAGCGCAACGAAATTCTCCAGATGCTGGTCCTCGAGCCCGCCCTGGCGATCCTCGACGAGACGGATTCCGGGCTCGACATCGACGCCCTCAAGGTGGTGGCCGAGGGCATCAACCGGATGCGCTCCCCCGAGCGGGGCATCCTTCTGATCACCCACTACCAGCGGCTCCTGGACTACGTGACGCCGGACCGCGTGCACGTGCTCGCGGACGGGCGCCTGGTCAAATCCGGCGGGAAGGAACTGGCCCGCACGCTCGAGGAGCGCGGCTACGCCTGGGTCGAGAAGGAAGGAGCGGGCGTGTGACGGCGCGCACGATGGACGTCCGGGATCCCTACGTGACGGAGTTCGAGCGCGCGGTCCGCTCGCTCCCGGGCGCGGCCGCCTTCCGCCGCCGGGGCCTCGAGCGTTTCCGGGAGCGGGGCTTCCCCGAGCCCACTGCGGAGGCCTGGCGCTTTACGGACCTCACGCCGCTGCTGGAAACCTCCTTCCGGGCGGCTTCCGGGACCGCCAACCCCGCCCAGTTCGCCGGCCTGGCCCGGGGACCGCTGCGGGGCTGCCAGATCGCCTTCGTGGACGGCCGGTACGCCCCGGCCTTCTCGCTTCTGGAGCTCCCTCCGGGGGTGCGCGTCTCGAGCCTCGCAGCGGTCCTGCGGGACGATCCCCGCCGCGTCGAACCGTGGCTGGGCTCGCTCGTGGGCCCCGACGGCGAGGCCTTCCCCGCCCTCAACGCGGCGTTCTTCTCCGACGGCGTCTTCCTCTTCCTCCCGCGAGGCGTCGAATTCCCCCGCCCGATCCACATCCTCTTCCTCTCCTCCCTTCACGGGGAGGCGTACATGACGCACCCGCGGGTGCTCGTCGTGGCCGAGGAGAACGCCCGGGCTTCGATCGTCGAAAGCCACCTGGGTCCCGCGGGGGGCACGTATCTGTCGAACTCCGTCGTGGAAATCGTCCTGGGGGCCGACGCGGCGCTCGACTACACCAAAGTGCAGCGCGAAAGCCACGACGCCTTCCACGTGCAGGCGATGCGCGCGCGCCTCGAGCGCGGCGCGCAGTTCGTCCACCGGTCGATCTCGCTGGGGGCGCGCCTGGCGCGCAACGACTTCGAGATCGTCCTCGACGGCGAAGGAAGCGAAGTGGACCTTCTCGGGCTCTACGAAGTGGCCGGCCGCCAGCTGGCCGATCACCACACCTCGATCGACCACGTCCGGCCCCATGCCGTCAGCCGCGAGCTGTACAAGGGGATCCTCGACGGACGCTCGCGGGGCGTCTTCGACGGGCGGATCGTCGTCCGGCCCGGGGCCCAGAAGACGAGCGCCCTCCAGACGAACAAGAACCTCCTTCTCTCGCGCGAGGCCCTGGTCCACACGAAGCCGCAGCTCGAAATCTTCGCCAACGACGTCAAGTGCAAGCACGGCGCCACGATCGGGCAGCTCGACGAAGACGTCCTCTTCTACCTGCGCTCGCGGGGGATCGCCCTGGCGGAGGCGCGGCGGCTGCTCGTCCACGCCTTCGCGAGCGAAATCATCGATTCGATCCGCGACGAGGCGGTGCGGGCCCAGGTGGGCGGCTGCTACGGAATCCTGCGGGCGCCGGCGCCGCCGGAGGGCGCGGCATGAGCGCCCCCGTCGCCCGTTCCGCCCCGGCGTACGACGTCGAGCGCATCCGCCGGGATTTCCCGATCCTGGCGACCCGCGTGCGAGGCAAGCCCCTCGTCTACCTCGACAACGCCGCCACGACCCAGAAGCCCCGGCCGGTCCTCGAGGCGGTCTCCCGCTACTACACGTCGATGAACGCCAACATCCACCGGGGCGTGCACTACCTGAGCGAGCTGGGCACGCGCGCCTACGAGGACGCCCGCGCCCGGGTGGCCCGCTTCCTCGGGACCCCCGATCCGCGGGAGATCGTTTTCGTCCGCGGAGCCACCGAGGCGATCAATCTCGTCGCCCACAGCTTCGGACGCGCGTTCCTCCGGGAAGGAGACGAAATCCTCGTCACCCGCCTCGAGCACCATTCGAACATCGTCCCCTGGCAGATCCTGCGGGAAGAGAAGGGCATCGTCCTGCGGGTGGTTCCGATCGACGATCGCGGAGAGCTGATCCTGGAGGATTTCGAACGGATGCTCACGCCGCGGACGAAGCTCGTCTCCGTGGCGCACGTTTCGAACGCCCTGGGGACGATCCTGCCGGTGGCGCGGATCGTGCGGACGGCGCGCGAGCGCGGGATCCCGGTCCTCGTGGACGGAGCGCAGGCCGTCGCGCACCTGCCCGTGAACGTGCGCGACCTCGGGTGCGACTTCTACGTGTTCTCGGGGCACAAGCTCTACGGCCCCACGGGGGTCGGCGTCCTCTGGGCGCGCGCCGAGCACCTCGAGCGGATGCCCCCCTACCAGGGCGGCGGCGAGATGATTCTTTCGGTGAGCTTCGAGCGCACCGAGTACAACCGGATCCCGCACAAGTTCGAGGCGGGCACTCCGCACATCGAAGGCGTGGTGGGCCTGGCGCCGGCGCTGGACTATCTGGCGGGCCTCGGGCTCGAGGCGATCGGCGCCCACGAGCGGGATCTCCTCGAGTACGCGACGGAGGCGCTGTCCGAGATTCCCGGCCTGCGCCTCCTGGGAACGGCGCGGGAAAAGTCGGGCGTGATCTCCTTCACCCTGGACGGGGTGCATCCCCACGACGTGGGGACGATCCTGGACCAGGAGGGCGTGGCCATCCGCACGGGGCACCATTGCGCGCAGCCCGTGATGGAGCGCTTCGGCGTGCCCGCCACGGCGCGGGCCTCCTTCGGGCTCTATAACACCCGGGCCGAGGTGGACGCGCTGGTCGCGGCGCTGCGGAAGGTGCGGGCCGTGTTCCGGACGTGACGCGATGGAAGATCTGGGCGATCTCTACCAGGAACTGATCCTCGATCATTACAGGAACCCGAGGAATTTCGGGACCCTGCCGGGCGCGAACCGCTCGGCCCGCGGGCACAACCCGCTGTGCGGGGATCGGCTGGATCTGGCGGTGCGTCTGGAGGGGGACCGCATCGCCGACCTGCGCTTCCAGGGCGCCGGCTGCGCGATCTCCACGGCGTCCGCGTCGCTGATGACCGAGGCGGTCAAGGGCCGGGCGCGGCCGGAGGCCCTGGCGCTTTTCGAGAAATTCCACCGCCGCGTCACCGGCCGCGAGGAGGGCGCCCCCTCCGAGGACCTGGGCAAACTCGAGGTCTTCTCAGGCGTCCGGGAGTTCCCCGTCCGGGTCAAGTGCGCCACCCTGGCCTGGCACACGCTCAAGGCCGCCCTCGAAGGGACCGGAGGAACCGTTTCGACCGAATAGCCAGGAGGAGAAAACCATGATGCCGCCCCTGTACCCTCCCGACCTCGTGCAGCCCATGCGCGACGAGCTGACGGCCGTGGGATTCCGGGAGCTGCTCACGCCCGAGGAGGTGGACCGCGCGGTGACCGCGCCGGGCACAACCCTGTGCGTGATCAACTCCATCTGCGGCTGCGCCGGCGGCACCGCCCGGCCGGCCGCGGCGAGGGCGCTTCAGAACCGGGTCATCCCGGATCGGCTCGTGACCGTCTTCGCCGGCATGGAGCGCGAGGCGGTCGAGCGCGTGCGCTGGCACCATCGCGAAACGGCGCCTCCCTCGTCCCCCTCCATGGTCCTTTTCAAGGACGGACGCGTCGTCGCGATGATCGAGCGCTCGGACATCGAGGGCCGCGCCCCGGAGGAGCTGGCGGCGCGGCTGGTCGCGCTTTTCAACGAACATTGCGCGCGGCCGGGGCCGTCGATTCCGCCCGAGGAGTTCGCCCGCCTGAGCTACGGCCGGACCTGCGGATCGTCGATCCCCCGCGCGCCGAGGTAGTCCGCCATGATCGAACTTTCCCGCGACGTGGTCGCCACCGTGATCCCCTACGGCCAGAAGGTCCCTCTCCCCAAAGGAAGCCGCGTGGAGATCACCCAGGAGCTCGGCGGAAGCTTCACCGTCCTTTCGGACTACGGACTTCTGCGCATCGAGGGCAAGGATGCCGACGCCCTCGGCCGCGAAAAACCCCCGGGAACCCCGGAGCTTCCCGCCGAGGCCCCCACGGACGTCAAGGAGGTGGCCCGCCGGGTGTGGGACCAGCTCAAGACCTGTTACGACCCCGAGATCCCGGTCAACATCGTCGAGCTCGGCCTCGTGTATGAGAACAAGGTCGAGCCCCATCCGGAAGGCGGCTGGAAGGTGGAGGTGAAGTTCACCCTCACCGCCCCCGGCTGCGGCATGGGCGGGATCCTCCAGCAGGAGGCGCGCGAGAAGATTCTGTCGATCCCGGGCGTCCGCGAGGCTCAGGTCGAGGTGGTCTTCGACCCTCCCTGGAATCCGTCGATGATGTCCGAGGCGGCGCGGCTCCAGCTCGGGTTCATGTAAGCCCCGGCCCGGGCTTCAGACCTCGATCCGCTCCGCGTGGGTGTAGACGTTGAAGTCGTCCTCCCGCAGGAATCCGACGAGCGTCACGCCGAACTCCCGGGCGGTTTCGACCGCCAGACTCGAGGGGGCCGACACGGCGCACACGAGGGGCACGCGCGCCATGACGGCCTTCTGAACGATTTCGAAGCTGGCGCGCCCGCTGACCATGAGGATGTGGTGGTCCAGGGGCACGCGGTCCTGGATGAGCATGTGCCCGATCGCCTTGTCCACCGCGTTGTGCCGGCCCACGTCCTCGTGGAGCACGTGGAGCACCCCGTGCTCGTCGAACACCCCCGCCGCGTGCAGCCCGCCCGTCTTCTCGAACAGGGTCTGGGCCTTGCGGAGGGAATGCCCCAGACCGTAGATCACGTCCAGCCGCACCTTGAGCTTCGAAGCGCTGGGCTTGGCGAGGATCTTGATCTGCTCGATGGCCGCCTTCCCGCAGATCCCGCAGGAGCTCGTGGCGTAGAAGTTCCGCCGCAGGCGCGAGAGGTCCGGCTTGTGGCCCGAGGCGAAGGTGAAGTTGACGATGTTCTTGTGGTGGGGATCGTCCGTCTTCTCGCAGTAGCGCAGCGACCCGATCTCGCGGGCCCCGTGAAGAAGCCCCTCCGTGTAGAGAAACCCGGCCGTCAGCGCGAAGTCGTCCCCCGGCGTGCGCATCGTGACGGCCACCGGCTCGTCATGGATGCGGATCTCGAGAGGCTCCTCCACCGCGAGGTGATCCTCGAACTGATGATGCTGATGGCGCTGGGAGGCGGGAGGCTCGCGGCGGATCGAGATCTTGCGGGTTTCGTGGCGGGCGATTTTGGGAAGCGACATGGCCGACATTCTACCCGCGCACCGGGGCCGGCTTCAACCCCTTCCCCGCGCCCAGAAGCTTGAGCGTCTCGCGCATGAAGGCCGGCAGATCGTCCGGCGTTCTCGAGGTCACGAGGTTCCGGTCCACCACGACCTCCTCGTCCACGTACCGCGCCCCCGCGTTGACGACGTCGTCCTTGATCGCCGAGAAGCACGTGACGGTGCGGCCCCGCAGGATCCCCGCCGACACGCACACCCAGAGCGCGTGGCAGATCGCCGCCACGATCTTCCCCTGACGGTCCATCTCCGCCACGAACTTGAGCACGGATTCGTGCCGCCGCAGGCGGTCCGGAGCGTAGCCGCCGGGAACCACCACGAGATCGAAATCGCGCGCCCGGGCTTCCTTCGCGTCCCCTTCCGCCGCCACGGGATACCCGAGCTTGCTCTTGTATTCGGGCTTGCCGGTTCCCAGGAAGACCGTCCGGACGCCGGCCTCGCGCAGCCGATACGCGGGATACCACACCTCCATTTCCTGGTAGAGGTCTTCCACCAGGATCGCCGCCGCCCTCGTTCCGTTCTTCATGCCGTGTCCTTTCCCGGCGCGGCCGCCCGGCGGCCCCGCTCAAGCGCCTGCAGAATCCGATCCACCCGCCGGCGCCGCTCGTGCAGGTCCTCGTGCGGCGCGTCCGTGCGCCGGATCATGCGGTGAAGCGCCGCCTGCTCGCCGCGGAGAAGGTCGCGCAGGAGGGCCCCGTCGTCGTCCTTCCGTTCCACCGTGTACGCCATCGCGGGCCGATCCTCTCCCGCCCGGGCCGCCCCTCCCGCTTCATCGTAGGAGGCCGGGCGACCGACTTCAACGCGAACCGGCGGCTCCCAGAAATTGCTCGAGTCAGTCCCGGCGGCGCTGGCCTCGGAGGGGCTGGGGTTCCATCGGACCGCGCTGGGGCTTGATGTTACTTTTTGGTGAGAGAAAGAAAGTAAGGCGTGTCGAACCCTTCCACGACAGCGTATTTGT
>DATLZA010000188.1 GCA_035574235.1 Planctomycetota bacterium
TGGTTCGCCCGGGGTGCGGGTTCGGGCCGCGACAGGAGGAAGACGGCCGCGGCGGCGGCCGCCGCGGCGCCGGCCGCCGATCCCAGGAGGAGGCGCCTGAGGATCGCGGGCGACCTTCGGGGCGACGGGGCGTTGTCGAGCTTTCGAAGAAGCCGGTCGAGCGCACGGGAGTCGGCGCCGGAAGCGCGCGCGCGTCCCAGGCGCTCGAGGTCTTCGGCGAGAGCCCGGACCGCCTCGAGCTCCGCTCGACAGCGGGAGCAGGCCTCCAGGTGGGCGCGCACGCCGGGGCCCGCGGCTCCGGCGGCCGCGTCCAGGAGGACGTCGTTGGTGATCTCGCGGCACTTCATGGAGTTTCCTCTGGATCAAAGCCGCCGGGGAGCGGCGCGTGGCCGGAATTCGCGGTCATCGCGGCGCATGGCGGAGCACCGATTTGAGTTTCTCGAGCGCGTCGTGGAGGCGCGAGCGGAGCGCCACCTCGCTGTCTCCGGTCCGCTCGGCGATGGCGCGATAATCGAGTCCGTCGAAAAAGCGGAGGGCGACGATTTCCCTCAGGTGAGGCGGAAGGGTTTCGACCGCGCGGCGAAGGCGCTCCAGGGGTTCCGGGAGGGGCGCCGCCGGGGGATCCTCCACGGCGTGAAGAGGAGCGGGGGCGGGCCTCCGCTGGATGTCCTTTCGCCGGGCCAGGACGAGAAAGCGCGCGATCGTGACGACCCACGCGGGGAAGTTCGTTCCGGCCCGGAAGCGGCCGATCTGGGCCCACGCGCGCAGGAACGCCTCCTGCGTCAGGTCTTCCGCCTCGTCGGGCCGGGGGCAGATGCGGCGGACGAACCGGATCACCGCCGCGTAGTGGCGCCGGACGAGCGTCGCGAACGCCTCGCGCGCGCCGGGACCTCCGCCCTGAGCGCGCTCGGCCAGTTCCCGGTCGGTCGGGTCCTCGCGCACCTCGCCCATTATACGCGGGGCGTCAGCGCAGCCACTCGTCGCGGTGGCGGGCGACGAAGTCGTCGTCGTGGAGGTGCGGGTAGGCCCGATAGACGCGGTCGATTTCTTCTTTCTGGCCGGGCGAAAGCCCCTCGTGAGGATCGAGGCATTCGATGCCCTCGAGCAGTCCCTGGCGGCGAAGGACCTCGTGGAGGCCGGCGATGCACCCGCGGAAACCGTGAGCCGCGTCGAAGAAGGCGGCGTTGGCGTCGGTGATTTCCGCGCCGCGCGCCAGAAGCTCGGGGGTGGGCCCGGGGGCGGCGTGGATTTCCTCGAGAAGCTCCACCGCGCGGCGGGTCCAGACCGCCCAGTGCCCGAGAAGTCCCCCGACGATGCGCTGGCGCGCCCCGCCCACGCGGAACTCGGTGAGGAGATCGGCCACGATGGAGTCGTCGTTGCCGGTGTAGAGCGCGATGTCCCCGGCGCGGCCGGCTTCGGCGACGGCGCGGACCACGTCGATCGTCCGGTAGCGGTCGAAGGGGGCGATCTTGATCGCCACGACGTTGGGGATCTCCGCGAACCGGCGCCAGAAGGAGTGGGGGAGCACGCGCCCTCCCACGGAAGGCTGAAGGTAGAAGCCGAAGAGGGGCAGGATTTCCGCCACGGCGCGCGCGTGGTCGAGAAGGCGGTCTTCGGGGGCGTCCCGGAGCGCCGAGAGGCTGAGGAGTCCGGCGTGGTATCCGAGCTCGCGCGCGGTGGAAGCTTCCGCGACGGCCTGCGGAGTCGGGCCCACGACGCCCGCGATCCGGATCGCGTCGGGGGCGCGACGGCGGGTCTCCTCGGCCGCCAGCTCCAGCACGGGACGGTACAGCCCCGCCTCGCGGATCGCGAACTGCGTCGTGTGCACGCCGACGGCCAGCCCGCCGGCGCCCGCGGCCAGGTAGTAGCGGGTGAGGGCGCGCTGGCGGCGCTCGTCGAGCGTTCGGCGGCGCGTGAGGGCCAGGGGGTGGGCGGGGATCGCCGTGCCGCGGCGCAGCCGCGCGAGGATCCCGGCCGGAGGCCGAGGGAACCGGCTAGAACTTGCCATCGCGGGTCTCGAAGTGCGTGGGTTTATGGAGCGTCCGGCCGCCGATCCGGACCCAGTGGGCCACCCAGGGAAGAATGCTTTCGACGGGGGTCGGACGTCCGAACCGGGCGACGGCGCGGGCCGGGTTGGACAGGAGCGCCGTCGGCTCCTCGCGCCCCTCGAACACGGGGTCCCGTCCGAGGAGCGCTCCGAATTTCCGGGCCAGATCGCGGACGGAGAGAATCTCGGGTCCGGTGACGTTCCAGACGGAAGGGGGCGAGTCCGCGGCCGCCAGGCAGCGCAGGGCCGTCGCGTTGGCGTCCGCCTGCCAGATGACGTTGACGTATCCGGTGCGCACGTCGATGGGAATTCCCTCGTGGACCTTGCGGGCGATCTCGAGGAGGATGCCGTAGCGAAGCTCGACGGCGTAGTTGAGGCGAAAAACGGCCGTGGGGGTGCCGCGGCGGCGCGAGAAGTATTCGAAGACGCGTTCGCGGCCCAGGGCCGACTGGGCGTACTCCCCCACGGGGCCGGGCGGGGTTTCCTCGGTGGCCCCGCCGCTTTCGGGAGTCACGAACGGGTAGACGTTCCCGGTCGAGAAGACGACCGTCCGCGCGCGCGGGTAGCGTTCGGCGACCAGACCGGGCAGATAGGCGTTGGTGGCCCACGTTTCCGCCTCGGCGCCCGTCGAGCCGAACTTCATGCCGGCCATGAAGACGACGGCCGCCGCGTCGGGGAGGCGCCGGACGTCGTCGCGCTCGAGAAGATCGGCCCGCAGGGGGCGGACGCCCCAGCGCTCGAGCGCCTCGCGGGCGGCCGGGTTGGAGAAGCGCGCCGCTCCGAACACCTGGGCGCGGGAGCCGGCCGAGTCCAGCGCGCGCCGCGCCATGCGGGCGAGCGAAGGCCCCATCTTGCCTCCGACGCCCAGGACCACGAGGTCGCCCCCGAGCGCCGCGAGCTCCTCGCCCAGGCCCTTCGGAGGACGGGAGAGCGCTTCCTCGAGCTGTTCCTCGGTCTCGATCATCGGAATCCCCCGGCTGCGGAGTCCCTCTCAATAAAGCACGAAAGGGTCCGGCTGTCTCTTCAATTCGAGCCGGGGGATCTCCCGCCGCGGCCGGACGGCGGGAGCCGTTTACGGCCCGACCTCGATGACCTCGACCCGGCCGAACGCCAGGGCGCGCGCCCCTTCGGTGTGGATCCTCCAAAGCAGGCAGCTTTCGGCCGGGCGCATCGATTCCCGCGGATCGGTGAGGACGGCCCAGAGGAAACCCGCCAGCGGGACCGGCAGATCGGCCAGCTCCTGGAGGCATCGCTCCAGGATCTCGTCGGTCGACGTCGTGGCCACCCGCAGGACGGCCTCTTCGTGGACCGCCTCGAGGATGTCCTGGAGGCGCTCCGAAAACGGGTTTCGATCCGCGCAGGCGTTGTGGGCGGCGTTGAGGACGGCCGGGGCGCGGGCGGGGCTTTCCCCGGGCAGGGCGTCCTCGAGAGGGACGCCGGCTTCCCGGGCCAGAAGCTCCAGTTCCTGCCAGGTGAACGAGGTGGAGAGGACCGCGTCCTTGGCGGCGCAGGAAAGTTCCCACAGGGGGCGCGGCGTCATGGAACGCCCCCTTCCGGGGTCAGGCGGATCGCCTGGTCCGGACAGAGCCGGGCGGCCTCGAAGACGTCGGCGGGGAGCCCGGACGGGGCTCCGGGACGGATCCGGCTTCCGTCGGGGGTGACTTCGAAGACGTCGGGGGCGATCGCCTCGCAGAGACCGCAGGTGCTGCACGGGCCGAGAATCCAGACCCTCCGCTCCGCGGGAGGGTCGCCGGGACGCGGGTCGTTCATGTGCACCTCCGAAGCAGGAGATCCGCCGGGCGTCCCTGGCGGGCTCCGGTTTCGGCTGGCTGGGGCGCCGCCCGTATGAAACTGCGTTTCAATGAAACCAAGTTTCAATATATGCCGCGGCGGGCGGGCCGGGTCAAGGGAAACCTGCGGAACGCAGAAATTGCTCGAGTCAGTCCCGGCGGCGCTGGCCTCGGAGGGGCTGGGGTTCCATCGGACCGCGCTGGGGCTTGATGTTACTTTTTGGTGAGAGAAAGAAAGTAAGGCGTGTCGAACCCTTCCACGACAGCGTATTTGT
>DATLZA010000189.1 GCA_035574235.1 Planctomycetota bacterium
GAGGTCATCTCTCCCCTCGTGAAATTCTCGACTCCCTCGCTCCCCACACCTACGATCCTGGAGTGTTCTCCCTTCCTCCCGTTCTCCTCGACGACCTCCTCGAGATCCCCCACCCTGGTAACCATGTACCTGAATCACCCACCGTCTCCGCACGCGGCGGTTGCGCGGCGGAACGCTTTCGGCTAGAGTACCCCCCATGCCGAAGACCCTCTTCGAGAAGATCTGGGACGAACATGTCGTCGTCTCCGAGCCGGACTGCCCGAGCGTCCTTTACATCGACCTGCATCTGGTCCACGAGGTGACGTCCCCTCAGGCGTTCGAGGGGCTGCGCCGGCGCGGCCTCAAGGTCCGCCGGCCCGATCGCACGGTCGCCACCGTGGACCACATCATGCCCACCCACGACCGGTCCCTCGGGATCACCGACCCGCAGGCCCGCCGGCTCATCTCCGAGATCGAGCGCAACTGCCGGGAATTCGGCGTCACCCTCCACGGCGTGGGAAGCGAGCACCAGGGAATCGTCCACGTGATCGGCCCCGAGCTCGGCCTCACCCAGCCGGGAATGACCATCGTCTGCGGAGACTCGCACACCTCGACCCACGGCGCCTTCGGGGCGCTCGCCTTCGGCATCGGCACGAGCGAAGTCGAGCACGTCCTGGCCACCCAGTGCCTGCTTCAGCGCAAGCCGCGCACCTTCGAGGTGCGGGTGGAGGGCCGCCTGCGGCCGGGGGTCACGGCCAAGGACGTGATCCTCGCGCTCATCGCCCGGATCGGGGTCGGGGGCGCCACGGGACATGCCCTGGAATACCGCGGGTCCGCGATCCGCGCGCTCAACATGGAAGAGCGCATGACGATCTGCAACATGTCGATCGAAGCCGGGGCGCGCGCCGGCATGATCGCCCCGGACGACACGACCTTCCAGTACCTGGCGGGCCGGCCGTTCGCCCCCCGCGACTTCGAGCGCTTCCGCCGGTACGTCACCGACGAGGGCGCCGCCTTCGACCGCTCCGTGACGATCGACGCGGACGCGCTCGAACCGTATATCACCTACGGGACCAACCCCGGCATGGGCATGCCCGTCACGGGCGTTATCCCCCCGGACACGCCCCGGAAGATGCTCGAATACATGGGCCTCCAGGCCGGCCGGCCGCTCCTGGGCCATCCCATCGACGTCGTTTTCATCGGAAGCTGCACGAACTCCCGGATCACCGACCTGCGGCAGGCGGCCGCCGTCCTCAAAGGCCGCAAGGCGAAGGCGCCGCGCGTCCTCGTGGTCCCCGGGAGCCTCCAGGTGAAAAAGCAGGCGGAGGCGGAGGGGCTCCACAGGATCTTCCTCGAAGCCGGCTGCGAATGGCGCGAACCGGGGTGCTCCATGTGCATCGCCATGAACGGCGACGAACTCCGGGAAGGCCAGTACTGCGTCTCCACCTCCAACCGCAATTTCGAAGGCCGCCAGGGCAAGGGCGGCCGGACGTTCCTGGCCAGTCCGCTGACCGCGGCCGCCAGCGCCGTCGAAGGCCGCGTGGCCGACTGCCGCAAGTATCTCTAGAGGAGCCGGCGCCATGGACCCGATCACGCGATTCCGCGGAAAATCGGTCGCGATCCCTCAGGCCAATATCGACACCGACCAGATCACCCCCGCGCGCTTCCTCAAGGGGACCGAAAAGAAGGGCCTCGGCAAGATCCTCTTCTACGACTGGCGCTACAACCCCGACGGCACCCCGAAGCCCGACTTCCCCCTCAACCGCCCCGGCGCCCAGGGAGCCTCGATCCTCGTGGCCGGAGACAACTACGGCTGCGGCAGCTCCCGCGAACACGCTCCCTGGGCCATGTACGACTTCGGAATCCGCGCCGTGATCTCCACCTCCATCGCCGACATCCACCGCAACAACTGCCTTAAAAACGGCATCCTCCCCATCCTCGTCGATCCCGAAACGCATCGGGAGTGTCTGGCGGCCGCGGAGAAGAACCTCGAGTTCGAGATCGACCTCCCCTCCCAGACGCTGACCCTTCCGTCCGGCAAGAAAGTCTCCTTCCCCATCGACCCCTTCGCGAAGCGGTGTCTCGTGCAGGGGGTGGATGAACTCGGGTACCTCCTGGCGCACCGGCCCGCGATCGAAGCCTACGAGGCGGCCCGCGCCGCGGCGGGGCCGGCGGGACGGTGAGGCTCGCGGCGGCGCTTCTGGCGCTCCTCGGAGGCGTCGGCGCGCAGGAGGAGCCCGCCGACGTCGTCCTGCGCGGCGCGGTCCTCTACGACGGCACGGGCCGCGAAGGGGCCGCCGGGGATCTGGCGATCCGGGGCGACACCCTGATCGCCGTCGGGACCTGGACGGGTCCGGCCCGCCGCACGATCGACGCCCGCGGGCTCATCGCCGCCCCCGGATTCATCGACCTGCATTCGCATTCGGATTCCTCGATCCTGGCTCCCGCCACCCGCGACAACCTCAACTTCGCCCTGCAGGGAGTGACCACGATCGTCACGGGCAACTGCGGCGGCGGAAACGTGGACGTCGCCCGGATGTTCGAGACGATCGACCGCGAGGGGGCCGGGGCGAACGTCATCCATCTTCTGCCCCACGGCGCGATCCGCAGCCGCGTCTTCGGCGCCCGGAAGCGCCCGCCCACGCCGGAGGAACTCGAACGGATGAAGGCGCTCGTCGAGAAAGGCCTCGAGGAGGGCGCCTGGGGGCTCTCGACGGGACTCATCTACGTGCCCGGCACGTACGCGGAGACGGACGAGATCGTGGAGCTCGCGCGGATCGTGGCGCGCCGCGGGGGGATCTACGCCAGCCACATCCGCGACGAGGCGGGCCGCGGGCTCGACGCGGTGGCGGAGGCGATCGAGATCGGGGCGCGTTCCGGGTGTCCCGTCCATATCTCGCACCTCAAGTGCGCCACGCGCGAGGCGTGGGGCAAGATGGCCGAGGTGTGCGCCCGGATCGAGGAGGCCCGCGCCCGGGGGCGGCGCGTGACGGCCGACCAGTATCCCTACACGGCCTCCTCGACGCGCCTGTCCGCCTACACGGTTCCGTCCTGGGCGCTGGAGGGAGGCGGGCTCGCCGAGCGCCTGGCCGATCCGGAGGAGGGCGCCCGCCTGCGGCGCGAGATCGCCGCGGCCCTCGAACGCCGGGACAGCCCCGACCGCCTCCGGATCGCCGCCTTCGCCCCCCGTCCCGCCTACAACGGAAAGTCCATCGCGCAGATCGCCCAGGAGGAGGGGCGCGACCCCGTGGAGGTCGTGGTCGAGATCCTCCGGCGGGGGGACGCCCAGGCGATCTCCTTTTCGATGCGCGAGGAGGACATGCTCCTGGCGATGAAGAAGGACTACGTGGCGACCGCCAGCGACGGCGGCGCGCGGCGCCCGTCCGCCGAGCGCCCGCACCCGCGCAATTACGGCACCTTCCCGCGCAAGATCGGCCGCTACGCGATCGAAAAGGGCGAGATTCCGCTCTCCTTCGCGATCCGCTCCGCCACCGGACTGCCGGCCGAGATCCTGGGACTCCAGGACCGGGGCCTTCTGCGCGCCGGATTCAAGGCGGACGTCGTGCTCTTCGATCCGGCGGAGTTCCGGGACCGGGCCACCTTCGAGGAGCCCGACCGGTACGCCACGGGCGTGCGGTGGCTTTTCGTCAACGGCGCGGCCGTGATCGAGGACGGCCGGCCGACGGGCGCGCTCCCCGGCCGGGCCCTCCGGCGGAACCGGTAGCGGGGGCGCCCGCCACCCCCAGCTTCTCGACGGCCCCGAGAATCCGGCCGTTGTCCGCGATGCGCCGTTCGGCCAGGCGGGCGAGAGCCCGGGCGCGGCCGCCCGGCGCGATTCGGGGTTCGCACCCGGAGGTCCTTCTGATATCGTGTTCCGGCCATGGGACGGGCCTATTTCGCCATCAGCCTCGCCACCCTCGCGTGGGCGTGCAACTTCACCGTCGCCAAGGTCGCCACGCGGGAGCTCGATCCTATCTTCATCGCGGCCTTCCGCGTCCTGGCGACCGGGGCCTTCTTCTGGGCGCTCCTGCCGGCGGAAGGACGGCGCCTCACGTGGGAGGAAGCCCGCCGGGTGCTCCCGCTTTCGGCCACCGGGGTCGCCCTCAACCACCTCTGCTTCGCCGCGGGGATCAAGCTCACGACCCCCTCGCATTCCGCGGTCATCCACGCGCTCATCCCGGTCTTCGTGGCGGTCCTTGCCTGGGCGATCCTGGGCGAACGCCTCCGGCCGGCCGGAATCGCCGGAATCGCTCTGGCGGTCGCCGGGGCGCTCCTGGTCGTGCTCGGCGCCTCCCCCGCGGAGTTCCGGGGCACGATCGCAGGCGACCTTCTGACGGCCGCAGGGATCCTGGCCTTCTCCGTCTACACGGTCCTCGGACGCCGGGCGCTGGGAGTCCTCGGAAGCCTGCGGACGGTCGCCTGGGCGTTCGTCCTGGCGGCGCCCCTCATGCTTCCCTTCCTGGCCTGGGGCGTCGCGCGCCAGGACTGGTCGGCGGTCACCTGGCAGGGCTGGGCGGCGCTCGGGTACATGTGGGTGGGGGCCAACCTCGTGGCCTACGCGGGCCACCTCTACGCCCTCAAGCGCCTCAAGGCGGGACAGGTCGCCGCCTTCGCGGATCTTCAGCCCGTGATCGGAATCGGCGTGGCGGTCCTGGCGGGCCTCGACCGGGCCACGCCCCTGCTCGTGGCGGGCGCGGCCGTGGCCCTGGCGGGCGTCATCGTCGTCCAGGTCCGCGGCTGAACGCGCCGTGGTAGAATGCCCGTGATGGACTGGGATCGCGCGCGGCGCCGGGCCGACGTCCTCGAAGCCCTCCATCCGGAGGCGGCGCCGGTGCTCCGCTTCGCCCGCGCGCTCTGGCGCTTCCAGGAGGAAATCTACCGCCGCGCGCGGCGCGGAGCCCCCGCGGACGCCCGCCGCCTCGACACCGCGCTCCTCGGCGGATACCTTCCGGACTACCTCCAGCTCGTCGAAACCCACGGCCCCCCCGAGCTGGCCGCCCAGGCGCAGAAACTCCAGGAGCGTCCCGACTGGGAGGAGCTTCTGCGGGCCTGCTGGCGCCGCGCGAACGACCGGCTCGAGGTCCTCGCGCGCGCCATCCTTCAGCCCTACGTGCGCCATCTCGCCGAGCGCTGGGAGGAGGAAGTCGGGACCTTCGAGGACGCGGCGGGCCGGTGTCCGTTCTGCGGACGGCCCCCGCTTCTGGCCGTGACGCGCGGGAACCGCCGCCTCGTCTGCTCCCTGTGCGCCTCCGAATGGCCCTTCCCCGAGGGAGAATGCCCCCTCTGCCGCGGCCGCCGGCTGGAGCGTCTCGAGGATCCCGGCTTCCCGCACCTGCGGGCCGAGGGATGCCCCGACTGCGGGCGCTACCTCAAAGTCGTCGATCTCGGCCGCGACCCCCAGGCCGTGCCGCTGGCCGACGAGATCGCTTCCGACCGCCTCGACCGCGCCGCCCGCGAACGGGGATTCGCCAAGGTCGAACGCAACCTCGCCGGCGCCTGACGCCTTCAGCCCGCGTTGCACCGGCGTCCGCGGGTATGATAAAATGCGCGGGACGGCTGCCATGCGTCAGTTCTATCTCTCCGTCATCACCGGCCGCCGGCGCGGCCCCCTGGCCGCGCTCCTCCGGGCGATCCTCTGGGCGGGGACCGCGGTCTACCTCGTCCTTCACAAGGGCCGCCGGCTTCTCTACGCGCTCGGAATCCGCCGCTCCTTCCGCTTCCCCTGCCCCGTGGTGTCCGTCGGGAACATCACCGCCGGGGGGACGGGAAAGACGCCGTTCGTCGAGTACCTGGCGCGCTGGTTCGCGCGCAAGAGCTTCCGGACCGCGATCCTGGCGCGCGGGTACGGCCGCATCGGCGAGGCCGCCGACGACGAGGATCTCTTCTGCGAGATGGAGCTCGAAAACGTCGTCCGTCTGACCGGACGCGACCGCGTGGCCACGGGCCGCCGGGCCCTGGCCGACTACCGCGCCCAGGTGCTGATCCTCGACGACGGCTTCCAGCACTACCGCGTGCAGCGGACGCTCGACATCGTGACGGTGGACGCGACCAACCCGTTCGCGGGCGGAATGCTGCTCCCCCGCGGGCTCCTGAGGGAGGGCCCCTCGGCCCTCAAGCGCGCCGACCTCGTGGTCCTCACGCGCACGGACCAGGCGCCGCCCGAGACGCTCGAAGCGCTCCGCCGGCGGCTCGGCCCCGCGGTCGAAACCGTCCATAAGCCCGTCCAGGTGCGCTGCCTTTCCAACCGCAAAAGCTACGGCGTGGAATGGCTGCGGGGGCGGAGCGTCTACGCCTTCTGCGGCGTGGGGAACCCCGACTCCTTCCGGCGGACGCTGGAATCCCTGGGCGCCTCGGTCGTCAAGTTCCGCGCCTTCGACGACCACCACGCCTACACCTCCGCCGACCTGCGCCGACTGAACGCGGAGGCGCAGGAATTCATGGCGGAGGCGGCGGTCACGACCGAAAAGGACGCCTCCAAGCTCCGCCCGGAGGCCTTCGAGCTTCCGCTGGCGGTCCTGCGCGTCGAGATCGAAGTCACGCGGAACGAGGAACTGCTGGAGGAGCGACTCCTGGAGGTCGTGCGGGACATCCCCCGCGCGACCGCGCCGATCCGCCGATGAGCCGCAAGGGCCGGGATTTCCGCTGGCGTCGCTTTCCCCCCGTGCAGCTGGCGCTCTATCTCGTCCTGCGGACGGTGATCATGGTGGTCGGGATGTTTCCCTACTCCCAGGCGCCGGCCCTCGCGCGCGTCCTGGCGCGCCTCATCCGCCTCATCGACCGCAAGCACGCGCGGATCGCGGCCAAGAACCTCGAGAAGTCCCGCGGGGTCTGCGCCCCCGACGAGATCCCCGCCTTCATCGACCGCGTGTACCGCCACATCGCGCTCGGATTCGTCGAGATGCTCTTCCTCCCGCGCCTGATCCAGCGCCGGGCGCTGGAGCGGCACGTGCGGCTGGAGCGGTTCGAGATCCTGGCGCGCCTCCTGCGCGAGCGCGGCAAAGGCGTCATCGTCACGATCGGACACCTGGGCAA
The DNA here is from genome assembly GCA_035574235.1 of Planctomycetota bacterium. Classification (NCBI taxonomy): domain Bacteria; kingdom Pseudomonadati; phylum Planctomycetota; species Planctomycetota bacterium. The sequence goes on from DATLZA010000189.1 coordinate 7,012, forward strand.
CTGGGAGCTGATCGGACTGGCCGTGGCGCGGGCGGGGTGGCGCCTGAATTCGCTCGCGCGGCCCATCGAAAACCCCTGGGTGGACCGCTACCTCAACCGCTTCCGGACCCTCACCGGGCAGGCGATCATCTCCAAGTACCACGCCCTCGGGGCGATGATCCAGGCCCTGCGGCGGAACGAACTTCTCGTCATCCAGATCGACCAGGACGCCCGCCATTCGGGAGTGTACGTGGACTTCTTCGGACGGCCGGCCTCGACGCACCGGAGCCCCGCGCTTCTGGCCCTCAAGTACGGAACCCCTATCGTCGTGGCGGACATCTTCCGCGAGGGCGACATCCACCGCTGCGTGGTTTCCGATCCGATCGATCCCGAGGCGTTCCGCGGCCGTCCGGACCCGGTCAAGGCGCTCACCCAGGCCTTCACGGAGCTTTTCGAAAACTGCGTGCGCCGCCACCCCGACCAGTGGTTCTGGGTGCACGACCGCTGGAAGACGGCCGAGCGGGTCGCCCGCGTCAGCGCCGAGGCGCTGACGTAGCCGCCTCAGGGCTTGGGCAGCTCGGCGAGCATCCGTTCGGCGCGGGCCCGCGTCTCCGGCGCGGCCCTCCGGATCCCCACGAGAAGCTCGCAGGCCTCGCGCGCGCGGGCCGTCGCGCCGGCCTGTCGCGCCGCCCGCGCGATCTCCCAGAGGAGCTCCCCCGCCAGGACCGCCGCCCGCTCGTCCTTCTCCAGTCCCACCGCCGCCGCGTCCCGGAGATCCGCCAGGGCTTCCGCGTGCAGCCCCAGCGCCACTTCGGCGCGGGCGGCGTTCACCCACGGCACGGGATGGGCGGCGCAGAGCTTGCGGGCGCGGAGAAAATGCTCCAGCGCGCGGGCGGGCTCTTTCCGGTCGTCGTAGAGCTTCCCGAGATCGTTGTGGACCTGGGCGAATTCCGGCCATGCCGCCAGGGCCTCCTGGTACTTGAGCTCCGCCTCGGCCCAGCGCCCCTGAGCGTGAAGGACGCGGGCGCGGTCGTAGAGCGCCCGGGCGCGCGCCACGTCCGGCCGGGCCACCGCCGCGGGCTCGACCGGCGGGCGGACCGCCGGGGCGGCCGTGGGAACCGGCGCTGGCTTCGAAATCACCCGGAAGCGCAGGCGCGGATCGGCCGGCCGGCCGGGCTGGGGCTCGGGCGCGCGGTTGGACAGAAGGTCGCCGAGCTGCGGATAAAAGTCGTAGTCGCCGTCCTCCGGCACGCGCACCCGGCAGCGGACCTTGCCCTCCGTCCAGTCGCTCCAGGAAGCCTCGACGCCCGCCTCGTCGGCCGGCCTCCAGGAGCGGCCGCCGTCGCGCGAGACCCAGAGGGTCTTGTGGGCCACCTTTTCGGACCGGCAGGTGAACGCCAGCGTGAATTCGCGGGACTCCACGACCGGGCGGTCTGCGTCCTGAACCAGGGCTCCGAGCGCGCACAGGATGACCAGCATCGGAACGATCCCCCCAACGAAGGCGGGCCGGGAGCGGCCCCCCTACAGGCAGAGTATCGGCCGGAAGGGGCGTCCGGCTTCATTCCGGCGTTCAGGCCATCGCCTTGGCGGCTTCTTCCCGCGTGTCCTTGAAGGTGAAGATCTGCGACAGCCCCAGCAGGTCGAAGACCTCCTTGACGTTGGGGCTGGGCCGCATGAGGATGATGTTTCCGTCGTTCTCCTGCGCCGTGCCGATCGCGCCGATGAAGACGCCCGCGCCCGCCGAGGAGATGTAGTCGAGGCCGGAAAGATCGACGGCCAGCTTGTAGTGGCCCGCCTCGAAGATATCGTTGATGGTCTTCTCCAGTTCCTCGAACGTGTGCGCGTCCAGGAACCCCCGGACCGTAAGGAAGATGACCCCGTTGGGCCCCTTCTCCTTGAGGATCTGAAACGCCGGCATAGTTCGGGATCCTATCGGATGAATTTGACGAGCGTCAATTCGTTCTTCACGCCGTCCTTGAACTTGTACCGGACCTCGTCCATGATCTGCCGCATCAGGAAGATGCCGAGGCCCTTCTTGTGCCCCTTCTGGACGTGCTCCTTCATGTCCGGGTCGGGGATGGATTCGGGGTTGAAGACCCGGCCGCTGTCCCGGATGACCACCTTGAACTGGTCGTCCGCCGCCTCGATCTCGATCTCGATCGAACCGTCCACGCCTTCGTCGTAGCCGTGCTCGATGATGTTGGTGACGGCCTCGTCCACGGCCAGAATCACCTTGTTCTCCTCCTCCCTCGCCAGACGGCTCTGGCGGATGAGCCGCGCCACGAAGTCCCGCACGACGATCAGGTACTTCGTGTCGTTCGAAACGACCAGTCGGTCTTTCAGGGTTTCGCCCATACCCTCCCGGCCATCACAGGTAGCGCAGCGTCACGATGGTGATGTCGTCCGACTGCGCCGCGTTCCCACGGTGCTCGTCGAGCGCCCGGACGATGAGGTTGAGCATCTGGTTGGAGTCGCGCCCCGCCAGCTCCCGGATAAGGCCGTGGAACCGCTCCTCTCCGAACTCCTGGTTGCGGGCGTTCATCGCCTCCACCACCCCGTCCGTATAGGCCACGATCCGGTCCCCGTGACCCAGGACGATCCGCTCCTCCTTGATCGTCCGCTCGAAGACCGGCCCCTTGTCGAACCCCAGCGCGATCCCGTTCGGATTCACCCGCTCGATGCGGCCGGCGGCGGCCCGCCAGACGACCAGCGGGTTGTGACCCGCGCTGGCGACGCGGATTTCGTTCGTCTTCTTGTTGAGTATACAATAGAGCGCCGTCACGAACATGCCCTTTTTGATGTCCTGCGCGAGCATCCGGTTGGCCCGCACGAGCGTGTCCGCCGGAGAGACGTTGCGGCTGCGTTCGGCTTCCATCCGGATGAAGGCCCGCGCCATGCTCATGACGAGCGATCCCGGAACCCCCTTCCCCGAAACGTCCGCCACGATGATCCCCTCGTTGTCCTCGTCGATCGTGATGAAGTCGTAATAGTCGCCCCCCACCTCCTTGGACGGCCGGTAGTACGCGCTCACGTCGTAGCCGGGGATCTTCAGCATCCGCTTGGGCACGAGGTTCGACTGGATCTCGCTGGCGATCTCGAGGTCGTGCTCGAGAGCCCTGGCCTCGAGCTCCTGCATGTGCGCGGCCCGCAACGCCTGGGTCATCCGGTTGAAGGTCGTGGCCAGAAGCCCCACTTCGTCCTTCGAGCGCGGGACCGTCTGGTGCTCCAGGTTTCCCGAGGAGACCTCCTGCATGTCCCGCATGAGCGCCTTGATCGGCTCGGTGATGAGCGTCGAGATCCAGAAGGCCACTCCTGTGGCCACGATTCCCGCCAGGAGGATGGGAAGGAGGATCGCCGCCCCCAGGGACGCCTTGGCCGCCTCGATCCCCTCGAGCGACAGCGACACATAGTGCCGGAGCTTCTTGGGCGTCCCGGGATCGGGGTTCCGGATGAACGTCCGGCTCATGATGCGCACCCCGCGCTCCTCGCGCGGGATATCGAGCACCGCGATCCCCGGACCCGCCGCGCGGGAGGGGAGCGTCACTCCCACCGGACCGCGGATGGTGATCGCCGGCGCGTCGCTCTCCCCGAGCGAGACGTCCACAACCCCGGCGTCCAGAAGATCCCCACCCGCCTCCTTTTGGAGCTTCTGGAGCGGCCGGAGCTGCGAAAGGCTCGGAAGCGGCCGCACCAGGCGTTCGTAGCGGCGCTTGCGGATCGGGTCGGACTCCACATGGGCCATCCAACCGGAGTCCCCCGTGGCCTCCTCGATGAGCTGGCGGATTTCCTCCTCGCGGGCCGGCCCGAAGGGGTCCACGGCCCGCCGGTAGGCGGGCGTCTTCGAAAGCGCCACCTTCCAGTTCTGCTTGGGGCGCAGGGAATTGATGAGCTCGTCCAGCTCGACCTCGCGGGAGTGCTCCTGCGTGTGGATCGCCGTCAGCCAGTAGTCGGGATCGATCGAGGCCAGAAGCTCCACGAGCCGGGTGCCCTTGGCGTTGATCTCGTCGTTAAGCTGCGAAACCGCCTTGGAGTAGACGGCGAAGAAGATGAGGATCGCGGTGCCCACCCCGATGCCCGCCATGGCCAGAACGATCTTCCAGCGCAGCGACAGCCCCTTCACGCGGGCCGCGCCGGCGACGGCCTGGCGGACCTGGGAGGCCTCCATCATGGAGCTCGAGGAGACCACCTCCACGGCCCCCTCGCCTCCGCCGGAGGCCGAGCGGCGCGCCGTGACCGGCCGCGGCAGCGACGTGGAGGATCCCGTCTGGGCGCGAAGCCGCGTGGACGATTGCTTGAGAGGAGGCTTGCCGGGGGGAGGATTCGGCGTGGGCGATCTGGACGTTTCCTCGGTCATGGCGACGCTCCCCGGCGGCCGGCGGCGGAGAGAGCGTTCGGCGTCCGCCTCCGGACCCGATTCATTATACCCGCCCGCTCCCCAGGAGGCGGCGCGCGTCGGCCACGTAGACGGCGCCCGAGATCACCGTGGCGGCCAGGGTGCCCCACATCAGGGTCACCGCCCCCGTGTAGACCCACCGCACTTCCGGCAGCCAGGCCGCGTACCCGAGCGCCCAGCCCACGGTGATGTTCTGAATCAGGGTCTTCTGCTTGCCCCAGAACGTGGCCCCGAAGGGGATCCCCGCGGCCTCCGCCGCCCCCCGGATTCCCGAAACCAGGAACTCCCGCCCCAGAACCACCACGACGAACGCGGCGGTGAAGATCTCGCGCAGCGGGTCCAGGGTCAGAAAAAAAATGAAGGACCCGCAGACGAGGATTTTATCCACCAGGGGGTCCGCGATTCTACCGAAATGTGTCACCTGGCCGTACCGCCGCGCCAGGTATCCGTCCAGAAGATCGCTCCAGGCGATGAACTGGAAAAGGACGAAGACCGCCGTGAGCAGTCCCGGCCCGGGCCGGCGCCCCCCGGCCGCCAGGAGCGCGAAGTAGACGACACAGAGGACGAACCGCGCCGTCGTGACCTTGTTGGCCAGCGTCATGGTCGCCCCCGCCGTCCCTCTCCGCGCGGCGCCTTCCGCGTCAGACGAGATCCCCGATGAGGTCGTACACGCTCCAGCCGGTCACCCGGGCGCGGGCCACCGCGCCCACCTCGGCCCGGGCGCCGTGGAGCGCGATCAGACCGTCGATCTCCGGGGCGTCGCCGGCCGTGCGCCCCTCCCAGCGGGCCGCGTCCAGGCGGCGCTCGACGATCACGGGAACCTCGCGGCCCACCATCGCGCGGTTGTGGGCGAACGCGATCTCCTGCTGCTGCTGCATGACGCGGGCGTAGCGGCGCTGCTTGACCTCCTCGGGAAGGTGCCCATCCAGGGCGTCCGCGCGCGACCCGGGCTCCCGCGAGTAGACGAACGCCCCCAGCCGCTCGAAGCGCAGCTCCCGGAGATCCGCCAGCAGCCCCTCGAAATCCTCCTCCGTCTCCCCGGGAAATCCCACGATCACGGTCGTGCGGAAGACCAGACCCGGAACGCGTTCGCGCCACTTGCGGACGAGTTCCTTCTGCGACCGCTCGGTGACGCCGCGCCGCATGGCCCGGAGCACCCGCTCGCGCGTGTGCTGAATGGGCATGTCCACGTACTTGACCACCTTGGGGTTTCGGGCGACCTCGTCGATCAGGCGGTCCGTCACGTAGCTCGGGTAACAGTAGAGGAGCCGGATCCACTCCACGCCGGGAACGTCCGCCAGACGGCGCAGAAGCTCGTCGAGGACGAGCTTCCCGTAGAGATCGAGTCCGTAGGAGGTGGTGTCCTGCGCGATGAGGTTGAGCTCGCGCGCGCCGTCGCGCGCCAGCTCCTCCGCCTCCGCCAGAATCGCCTCCATGGGCTTGGACCGGAACTTGCCGCGGATCTGGGGAATCACGCAGAAACTGCACGTGTGGTTGCATCCCTCGGAAAGCCGCAGGTAGGCGGTGTGGCGCGGCGTGAGGCGGACGCGGTCGCGGTCGATCTCGTAGCGCGGAAGGTCCGCCGAAACGAGATTGACCGGCCGGGCGGGACGGACTTTTTGGAGGAGGGAGGCGCAGACCTCGGCGATCTTCTCGCGGTGGGTGATGCCGAGGACGGCGTCCACGCCGCGGAGGCGCTTTTCGAACTCCGCGCCGTAGCGCTGGGGGAGGCAGCCGGCCACCACCACGGCCTTGAGGCGCCCGCGGCCCTTGAGCGCGACCATCTCCTCGATCGTGTCCATGGACTCCTTCTCGGAGGCCTGGAGGAATCCGCAGGTGTTGACGACGACGACGTCGGAGCGCTTGTAATCGGCGCAGAGGTCGAAGCCCCCCTTGGCCAGATGGCCCAGAAGCACCTCGCTGTCCACGAGGTTCTTGGCGCAGCCCAGGGACACGAAGGAGACGCGGGGGTTCGTCATGGGGGCGGACATTATAGGGCGCTCCCGGGGGCGGGAGCAATGGGCAACTACTCGAGGATTGGGTGATTCAGATACATGGTTACCAGGGTGGGGGATCTCGAGGAGGTCGTCGAGGAGAACGGGAGGAAGGGAGAGCACTCCAGGATCATAGGTGTGGGGAGCGAGGGAGTCGAGAATTTCACGAGGAGAGAGATGACCTC
>DATLZA010000190.1 GCA_035574235.1 Planctomycetota bacterium
CGCGCGAGGCGCTGGAGCGCCTGGCGGGGGAGGCGCCTCCGGGGGCGCGGCCGTACCTGGAGGCGGAACGGGAGCGCCTGCGGGCCGGCGCGGCGCTCGCCGAATCGCTGCGCGCCTCGGCGGGGAAGGAGGTCGCCCTCGCGCGCCGCGACGGGCGCGTCATCCGCGGGCGGCTTCTCGAGGCGGGGCCGGAAGGGCTGCTTGTGGAAGGGTCGGAGGCCGCCCGCGAGGCGCTCGCGTGGGAAGAGGTGGCGCCGGAAGCGGTTCCCGCGGCGGCGGCGCCCACGCGGGAGGGGATCCTGGCGCGCTCGGCGGCCGGGGACGCGCGGGGCTGTCTTGCGGCGCTCGGGCGCCTGCGGCCGGAGGAGCGCGCGGCGACGGCGCCTCTCGTGGTCGATCAGGCCATCGAAGAGGCGCTGAGGGCGGACCTCGGGGAGCTTGCGGCCTTCGAGATTCCGGCCGCGCTGGCGTCGGAGGTGGCGCCCGTTCTTTCGGACCGTCTGGCGCGGGTGCGCCGCGAGCGCGAGGCCGCGGTTCTCTACGGACGAGGCGGAGCGATCGGGCGCCTCGCGGCGGAGTTCCGGGACACGCGGGCGGGGGAGCGCGCCGCCGCGGACGCCCTGGCGGCATTCGAGCGGACGCTTCCGCCGCAGGCGGGCGTCGATCGGTCGCGGGACGAGCACGAGGTCGTAAATGCCGCCTCCTGGCCCACGTGGGAGAGGGAGGGGGACGTGGCGCTCGTCCGGGACGACGAGACCTACGCGCTGAGATCGGACCCTTCGGGCCGGCCGGCCCGGGTGGCCAAAGCTCTCGCGGGGGCGCGGCGCGGATACCGCGTGCGCTTCCGGTTTTCTTCAGGGGACGCCGGCGTCGTATGGCGCGCGGAGGTCGCCCCGGAAGCGGCGCTCGAGGTGGGCCGCCGCGGGGTCGTCCTGGCGGAGCCCGCGGGGCGGGTGGAACTCCTGCGAGGGGCGTCCGACCGGGCGGGGGGAACGGTGCATGTTTTCCCTTTGGACGCGGCGGTCTTTCTCTATCTCGACGGACGGCTGGTGGCGGTGCGGCCCGGGGGCGAGAAGGGGATCGCGCCGCGGCTGGGGTTTTCGGCGCGGGGCGGGGCCGTGATTCTGGAGTCGGTCCGCGTGGTCGATCGCAATCGGTTTTGAGGAGGGATTCATGAAGACGATCCGTTGGGCGGGCGTGGGGGCGACCTTGGCGGCTCTGGCGGCGTGCGCGGGGGCTCCGGACGGCGGCGAAGGCGGGGAGTTCCCCGACACGATCCACACCGTGGACAGGGAGGCGGTCCGGTGCCGCATCGTGAGCGAGACGGCTTCGCACGTGACCTACGAGGGGAGCGGGGAAAGGACGTCGGTCCTCTCGCGGGGCTGGATCCGGAAGATCGACTACGGTCCGGAGACCTGGAAGCGTCTCACGCAGCCGCCGCTGCGGCCCGCGGATCGGGGCGCCGGCGCGGAGGCGGCGCCGGCGAGCTGGTTTCCCCGGCGTTCGGCGTCCGAGGGCGTGGAGGTGCGCGAGATCACCTGGCAGGAGCGCTCCGACTTCAAGGACGTGATCGGGGAGAAGTGGGCCGAGGCATGCCGGCGGACGCCGGAGCTGCATCTTTTCGCGCCGGCGGGCGGCTCGATTGCGTTTTCCGATCCTCGGCGGTGGGGATATCACGCGCGGACGTGGCCGGACGGAGCGCTTCACCTGCCGCAGGGGAAGGAGGGGCTCCGGATTCCGATGCCCGCGGAGGCGGTGGCCTTCGTGAGCCCTTCGATGGAGATGAAGACCCGGGAGGAGGCGGCGCGGACGTCGTACGCGCCGTCGGACGTGATCTACGCGGTCGTTCATCCGTTCGAGCACCGGGAGGGGATGCTGTCGGCGCAGCCCTTTTCGGGGGGAACGCCGCGGAAGACGCCGCTCGGGGAGCTTTGGGCGTTCGGGCTCCCGCGGAACGCGCAGAGCTTCTGGCTCTACGCGGCGGACGGCGAGGCGCGGGCGCATCGGAAGGTGCTCGAGACGCTGGGGGTGGCGTTCGGGGACACCGTGCTGGTGCCCGACGCCGCGATCGACGTGCAGGGGCCGGACGGGACGGTCGTGGCGCGGGCGCTCCTGGTTCCCTATCCGGACGACGTGGGGCTGGACGCGGCGGCGTCGGTGACGCTTTTTGCGGGGACGGAGAAGGATCCGTCGCCTCTGGCGTCGGTGCCGCTTCCGCCGCGGCAGGCGGTGATCGCGCCGCTGCGGCCGCCGGCGACGCGGGCGGATGTGTGGGTGCAGCACTACGACGTTTCGGCGCGCCTTCCGCAGCGGCTGGTCATCGCGTACGGGACGGGTCGCCCGACGGCGGACGCGACCGTCGTGGAACGGGATCTCACCCCGGAGGCGTGCGACGAGCGGGTGACACTCGATCTGTCGGGGCGGGAGGAGCACGAATTTCCGGCGGTGGTGTGGTTTTCGGCGCGGCGGACGTTCGTGTGGCGGACGCCGGCGGGGCGCCTGGAGCGGGCGCCGGCGAAGCCTCAGGCGGCGCTCGAGATGCCGCGGCTGGCGCGGTACAAGCGGTCGGGGGCTTTGCCGCACGTGTTGCCGGTGTACTTCCGCGGGCCGGCGCCCGCGGCCGGACCGGGGGCGGCGCGCGGCGGAGGCGCGGATCCGGCGGCGGCCGTCGGAGGGATGTCGAGCGCGCTTCTTCAGGATGCGCTCCGGAGGGAGGCGGGCGGTCCGGCGGCGCTTCCGGCGCAGCCGATTCCGCCGTCCGTTCCGCCGTCCTCGGGAGGTCCCGGGAGCGGCTTGAGCAATACGACGTACGTGCAGGTCGTGGTGCCGCCGCACGCGCTGGGTGGGGGCGGCCTGGGGGGAATGGCCGGGGCACTGGGCGGCGGAGGGGGCGGGGTAGTGCCTCCGCCGGCGGGGATGTATTTGAGCGGGCCGGGCGCGGCGGGCGCCGCGAGCCTGGCCGGCCTCAGCTCCGCGGCGATGCCCGTGTCGGGCTACATCGACGGAAGCGGAAACTACTACAGCCCTTCCGGCCAGCCGCTTTGGAACAACCAGGCCGGGACTTACCAGTACTACAGCGGAGGAGGAAGTACCCCAGGTGCTCAAGTGGGTGGGTTCGACCCAATTGCAAATCACCCAATTATCACTTTTACCCGGAGCAAGCGTCCATGAGCACGCTTGCCCTGTTTCTCACCGCCGCGTTGAGCCTGCAGGCGGCTTCGCCGGAGAAGGATCGAGCCGCGCCGGAGGAGACGCATCGGCCGCGGCCCCGGATGGTCAACCGCGTTTTCGTCGAAATGCACCGGTATGTGGAGATGCCTTCCGAGCATCCCCAGTCCCGCCAGCTCTATCCGCTCCTTGTCCAGGAGGACCACGGGCCCTTCCGGAACGAATTCCAGTACGACAGCTACCACTATTATCCCCCTCCCCGCAAAGAGGCGCCCCCGGATCCAGGATTCTCCCTTGGCTTCACGGTGGGCGCGATGTCGTTGAGCGTCGGCACCGACTTTATTGAAGGCCCCGTCCGGACCACGACGACCACGGTGGTCACGGTGGACGGCGGCGATCGCGAGGATCCGCCTGTTCCTCCGGGACCCACGAAGTCGCTTTCCGATTTCGGGGATCCCGGCGAATCGGAAACGAGCGACTCGGCGCGACCGCGCCTTCACGGGCCGTCCCTGAGCCTGCCGGTCAAGGCGGACGTCACCGAATGGGGCTTTCTCGACTGGCTGCCCGCGGGAACCTCCCTGGAGCTTCAGGTTCGGGCGCTTTTCGGGACGGTGGACGTTCTGGGGGTGTCGAGCGACGCGGCTTTTTACAGCGCGGCGCCCCGGCTGTTTCTCCCCGTTTTCTCCCTCGACCGGCCCGCCCTCGTGGGGGGCGTGGCGGTTTCCGCGGGAGCCTGCTGGCTGAGGACGGATGTCGGTCGGGCCGCGGGGGTTGAAGGAGCTCTGGGCCTGCACGCGCGGTGCTTCGTGGCGGGAGGGCTCTCCGTGAATCTGGGGGTGGACGTGAACGCGTTCGCCTCGGAGTCGGTTTTCGCGTGGGGTCTGCTTCCGACGCTCGGAATCAATGTCGCCTGGTGATTCGATGAGAGCGTGCCTGAAACTCCTGCCGGCGGCGGTGTTCGCCTGCGGTTCCTGTTCCAGCCGGTTCGACGACGTCACCGGACCGGAGGTCCTTCTCGAAGAAGTCGTCGAGGTCAACGGTCTGTCCCCTCCTTCCGACTTGACGGGGGAAGTGCGCTCCGGGGGGGAGGAAATGGCGCTCGCCTGGCGGGACAATTCCTCGGCGGAGACCGGCTTTCGCGTGGACGTGGCGGAGCGTCCCATTTCTTCTTTCGCGGACGTTTCGGCGTGGAGCGTGTTGCCGGCGGATACGTCGCAGGCGGTTCTTCCCTGCGAGCCGGGAGCGGAGTATTACGTGCGTGTGCTGGCCGTCACCGACAGGCTCCAGTCGCCGCCCAGCAACTTGATCCGTCTCGTCACGGCCTCAGGGCCTCCCGGGACGCCGGAGATCGTGGCCGAGGGATACTCGCCCTCGCAGATCCGGGTTTCGTGGAGGGACGTGGCGGAGGAGCGGGGCTACCGGGTCGAGCGATCGGCCGACCTGGGAAGGACCTGGACGGTCGTGGCGACCCTTCCGCGGAACTCGGAGGGGTACGACGATTCCGGGCTTCCGCCCCGGAGCGCTTACTGTTATCGCGTGACGGCCGTCAACGTCTTCGGGCAGTCCGTCTCGAACGTCTCCTGCGCGGAGACGATCGCGCCCGGAGTGACCTCGGGCGTCGCGTACGGGTGGGGCGACGTGGGGGCCCACACGTCGATCGTTCTGGCGGGCTCGGAAGAGAGGGTGGCCTTTTACGATGCGACGAACGGCAGAGCGCTTTTCTGGGAGGGCGGTCAGATCGCCGTGGCGGACGCCACGCCGGGGGCGGGGGCGACGGGGACGGACGTGGTCGCGCGGCAGGGGGTTTTCGCCGAGGTGGTGACCGTCGCAGGGACGAAATTCAACATCTCGACGGGCAACGCCCGCTACGGCTTTACGTCCAGCACGCTGGATCCGACGTACGCCCGGCTGCATCCCAAGACGGCCGCGAACGCGGCGGGGCGGTTCTACCTCTATGCCGTTCAGTGGGGTTCCTCGCTGGCGCTTCGGGAGTGGGTGTTTCCGCCCGACGGAGGGCCCCAGAACAACATCGTGGACGTCGGAACGCCGCAGATCGCGGGGCTGGACTACGCGGTGGACGGAGCGGCGGACCAGCACGTGGCGCTGACCGCGGGGGATGGAACGACTTTCGAGTTGAGGTATCTCCGCAGGATCACGACGGGGAGTCCGGCCTGGAGCGGCTGGAGGCTGACCTCGGCGGGGCGGCCGACGTTCTGCGCGATTGTTGCGCTTCCTCAGCCCACGGGCCGGGAGGTGCCGCACATCTTCTACTACGAGAGCGCGAACGGGCGCCTTATGCATGTGTGGCGGGAGAACTGGTTCGCGGGGACGGGTTGGCGGACGGAAGTGGTGCGATCGGAGCCCGGGCGCCGGGTGGGGGCGTATGTGTCAGCGGCGTATGCCGCGGGTCAGTTTCATCTGGCGTACTATGACGAAACGCGGGGCGACCTTATGTACAGCCGTGGAATGGCCGGAAGCTGGAATCATTTCCTCATGGACGCCGCGGGGGATGTGGGCACCCACACGTCGATCGCCGTGGAGGAAGGCGGGACGGTGCACATCGCGTATCGCGACGAGACGAACGGCGATCTCAAGATCGCGCGAGGGCGTCCGTAGAGGTTATTTCTTCCGCTTTTCGCGAAGCAGGGCCCGGTCTTTGGCCTCGATGAGGAAGTTGATGAGGAGGTTTTGCAGGGCGAACCCATCCTCTCCCTGGCGTTGGAGTTTGAAGTGAGAAATGACACAGATGACCTTTCCCCCATCCATCATACCGAATTCCTCGTAAATGCCCGAACAAGCTATGCTTTCTTTTAAAAGATCAGTGCTGATACCCGGTGAAAATGTGATGGCAACCACAGGTGACCGCTTCTTTCCCACTATGCTTGGCGCCTCGATGAGGGGAATAGCTTTACTTGGATCAAAAACGAGGACCGGTGCCTCTGAGCAGATTTTCCACTGGAGTGTATTTTGACGACCTGTCACAGACCTGTTGCCAGTAGGAAGGATGTCTATTCCGCGCAACAGAGGACTGCCGAGCGTACCCTTGCAGGGATAGATATCAACGGTAAGGTCCGAGAAGGTTCCCTTCCCGAAGATGATGTAGTTAGGGAACGCATGCTTTACCACTTGAAGGATGGCTTGATCGGTAACAAATAGATAGCCCCCACTGCTTACATATTCTTTTATTCTCTCCACTTGTCTCGGGGGCCAATCGCCTGTTCCGCAATTCACAAATACAGCCAAGTATCGTTTAAAGCCGAGATCATCTCCCGACTGTATTCTTTCCCAACTCATAGATTGGTAGGGAATTCCTAGGCGGAACAGTACATCTTCGACGTTATCTGCCACACCCTCAATAACCAGCACCTCCTCCTTTTTTCCGCGCTTGAGGGCTTCGTAGTCCGTGACGCGGGTGCGGCGGATGGAGTCGGCGACGGTTTCGCCCACGCGGCGAGGGGACGGGGGCGGCGCCGGCCGCCCCGCCGCGCGCGCTTCGATTCCGGCCCACCAGCGGCGCCACGCCGCCGGGCCCCCCGCCGGAGGGTCCTCCTTCGCCAGCGCCCGCAGCGCCTTGAACGCCCGGCGCGTCAGCTCGCGCTCCTCCCCCGGATCCTTGTCCGCCAGGTCGAGAAGAATCGGCGCCGCGTCCAGGCGCTCGCGGTCCACGAGCTCGTCCATCGCCGATACCTGAAGATCCGGCGAGCCTTCCCGAAGGATCCGCTTGAGGAGCTCCACCGCCCCCGGCGCCTCGCTGTAGCGCAAGGGAAGAATGAGATCCCGCCGGAGCTCCGGAACTTTTCCCTCCAGGATCTCCCGGCCCAGGGCGTCGAGCGCCGCCGGCGAGCCGAGGCGCGCCATGCCCGCCAGAATCGTCCAGTAAGCCCCCGGAGGCGCCGACCGCGCCGCCCGCACCAGCGCCTCCACCGCGCGCGCGCTGTCGTCCGCCGCCACCCGCCCCACCGCCTGCTCCAGCCGCGCCTCGTCCCGCCCCGCCAGCGCCTCCTGGAGGCGGCGCATCGCCTGACCCCAGTCATCCCCCCCGCCGCCTCCCGCCCCCAGAAGCACCAGCGGCAGGATCCGGAACTTCATCCCCTTCCTCCTCCGGCGTTTTCGAGACCCTGAACTTTTCCGCCGGGGTTCGAATGTACCGTGACCCCGCCGGGGACGTCAACGACAAGATTTTCCCCCAGGAAGAAACGCGCGGGAAAAGAGAGTCGGGAACGCGCTACAGCGTCCAGCCTTTGCGGTACTCGCGCCGCAGGAACCGCTCCGCTTCCGGGGCGTTCGGGATCCGCAGATTTTCCGCGTCCCACTCGATCCGCTTGCCGGACCGGTAGGCGACGTTGCCGAGAAGCACCGCTTCCGTCAGCGGCCCGGCGTAGTCGAACGCGCAGAGCGCCCGCGGCCCCCCCTTGCAGGCCGCGATCCACTCCGCATGGTGCCCCGGCGACGGCGGAATCGAACGCGGCGGGCGCTCGTAGTCGCGGAACCGGTCCTCCGGAAGAAGCTTGTGCCGCGAATAGTCCGCCACAATCATGCCCTGGCGGCCCACGAAGAGGACGCCGTTCCCCTTCCAGTCCCCCAGCGTGCCGTCCTCCGCGGCCGGGGGCTTCCGCCCTCCGTGATACCAGACCAGCTTCACCGGCGGCCGTTCTCCTCGCGCCGGAAACTCCCACCGCACGATCAGCCACGGCGGCGCGCCGTGCGCGTCCACGGGCGGCCCCTCGGCCTCCACCGCCCGCGGCCCCCTCAGCTCCAGGGCCCAGAACGCCAGATCGATGTAGTGGCACCCCATGTCCGCCAGGTGCCCGCCTCCGAAATTCCAGTAGCTGCGCCAGCCGGCCGGATGATACCGCGGACTGTACGGCCGCTCCTCCGCCGGGCCCAGCCAGAGATCCCACGCCAGATGCGGCGGACACGGAGGCGGCGTGGCGTGCGCCGGCAGCCCCTGGGCCGTCCACGCCCCGCCCACCCAGACGTGCACTTCGGAAATCTCCCCGATCGCCCCCGCCCGCACGAGCTCCACCACCCGGCGGTAGTTCTCCTCCGCGTGGATCTGCGTTCCCATCTGCGTGGCCGCCTTCCGCTCGGCCGCCAGCCGCGCGAGCGCGCGCGCTTCGAAAACGGAATGAGCCAGGGGCTTCTCGCAGTAGACGTGCTTGCCCAGCCGAAGGGCCATCGCCGCCGCCGGGGCGTGCACGTGATCCGGCGTGGAGATCACCACCGCGTCGAGGGACTTCTCCTTCTCGAGCATCTCCCGGAAGTCGGCGTACCGCGCCGCCTTCGGATGCCGCGCGGCGGCCTTCTCCAGGTTCTTCGCGTCCACGTCGCAGAGCGCGACGATCGCCTCCCCCGCGCACCCGGCCGCGTTGGCCTCCCCCCGCATTCCGCCCACGCCGATCACGCCCACATGAAGCCGGGCGTTCGGCGAGCGCTCCTGGCGGAACCCCGCCGCCCAGAAGCCCGCCGCCGCCGACGCTCCCAGGAAGCGGCGCCGCGAAAGAGAAAAAGCCATCTCCGCGCGAATCCTCCGACGTCTATCTTACGCCTGCGGGGGAGGCGAAGGCGGCGTCCCGGCCGCGGGAGACGCCGGGGGCGCCCCTTCCTTCCGCCCGGCCAGAACCTCGTGGATCTTGAAGAGGATGATCATGGATTCGCACACCACCCGCCACCACAGCATCCCCAGAACGAAGAAGATCCCCGAGACGATCAGGCCTACCGCGAACGTGCCGCAGTTGAACTCCGAGCGTATCCCGTCCGGCCCGAAAGAAAACCCCGAGGCCATCCGGAAGGGCAGCCAGAGACACATCAGAAAGAGCCCCACCACCCCCAGAATGAAGACGATCTTGACGAGCGTCGGCAGGATCAGGAGATCGAACTTGAAGAACGCGACCATCCGGTTGCGGTCCACCTTCTTGAGATCCATATCCATCCCGGCCACCTCCTTTTCGTTCGAAGTACTCTAACCCATGGGCGCGCTCGATGCTACAAAACCTGTTGCGCCGATCGGCCGGAAAGGGAAAACTGGGGCCATGAAACCCGCGGTTCCGTTTCCGCTCCTTTCCGCTCTGCTGGGGGCGATCCTGGCCCTGGCCGGGTACCACCTTCTCCGGGTGAGCGTCCGGATCTTCGCGGCGCTGTTTCTGGCGGCCGCGGGGCTCGTCCTGGCGGCGCTCCTGGGGCCCCGCCTCGACGGCCTGGGCGAGGTCGGCAAGACCGCGGTCCTCGTCGCCGGCGTTCTGGGACTGGGAATCCTGGGCTACCTCCTGGGGGACGTCCTCTATTACCTCTACATGTTTCTCCTCGGGGCGGGCGCGGGCGTGGTTCTTCTGGCCGTGGGCCTGCGGGTGGCGGGGGCGGCGCCGCTTCCGGCCGGCGTTTTCTGGGCGACGTTCGTGGCGGGCGGCGTCCTTGGCATCCTTCTCGAACGTCCCATCGGCATCTTCGGCACCGCCTGCGTCGGGGCGGCCATCGCCGCGGCGGCGGTCGAGCGCCTCCTCCCCCAGGGCGCGCGCGCCGTGGCGGGGATCCTGTACCTCGCGCTTCTCGTGGGCGGCTGCTTCGCGCAGGCGGCCCTCACCCGCAAGCTTCCCCCTAGAGCCGCCACCCCTCGCGATACTCGCGCCGGATGAATTCCTCTCCGGCCGAAGGCTTCATCGCCTCGGCCTCCCACTCGATCCGGCCGCCCGCGCGGTAGGCGACGTTTCCGAGAAGCACCGTCTCCGTCAGCCGCGCCGCGTACGCGAAGTCCGAAAGCGCCGGCGGGCCTCCCTTGCAGGCGGCGATCCACGATCCGTGATGGCCTCCTTGCGCGCGCGGAAGGGTCGCCGGCGGCGGCGCGTGCCCTTCGAACTTCTCGCGGGGAAGAAGCACGTGCTTTCCTCCGTACGAACTCGGCACGTAGATCGTCCCCTTCTCGCCCACGAAGATCGTTCCGTTGGAGACCATCTTCTCGCCGCCGATCAGATCCTGGGGCGGCCGGTTGGGAATCTTCTGCCCGTCCGCTCCGGGACGCACGCCGTCGTACCAGACGAGCTTGACGGGGGGGCGCTCGCCCCGGGCGGGGAAGTGCCAGGTGACCGTGGTCCAGGTCGGAGTGCTTTCCGGATCTTGAGGCGCCCCTTGCGCTTCGATCGTCCGCGGGTTGTCGAGCTCCAGCGCCCAGAACGCGGCGTCCATGTTGTGGCACGCCATGTCGCCGAGCGAGCCGGTTCCGAAATCCCACCAGCCGCGCCAGGAGAAGGGATGAAGCCCCCCGTGGTAGGGCCGGTGCGGAGCGGGTCCGAGCCACTCGTCCCAGTGCAGATGCGCCGGGCAGGGCGGAACCTGGCGGGGACGCTTTCCTCCTCCGAAGGCGCGGTCGGTCCAGACGTGCACTTCCTTGATCGGGCCGATCGCTCCCGAGCGCACGAGTTCCACGAGCGCCGCCTGGCCGCCGGAGGAATGCCCCTGGTTGCCCATCTGGGTGGCGACCTTGGCGCGCGCGGCCTCCCGGGCCATCAGGCGCGCCTCGGCCACGGAATGGGTCAGGGGCTTCTCGCAGTAGACGTGTTTCCCGAGCCGCATCGCCCGAATCGACGCCGGCGCGTGGTGGTGGTCGGGCGTCGAGACGACGACCGCGTCGATTTCCTTTTCCATCGCGTCGAACATCTTGCGGTAGTCGTGGAAGACGCGCGCGCCCGGGTGTTTCCGCGCCGCCTCGGCCAGGCGCTGGTCGTCCACGTCGCAGAGCGCCACGATCGTTTCCGTGCGGGCGACCGCGCCGAGGTTGCCTCCGCCCTGGCCGCCCACCCCGATCGCGGCGACGCGCAGTTTGGCGTTGGGGGACTTTTCCTGGCCGTACGCGGTCGCGCGGCCGGCGATCCAGAACCCGGCCGCCGCGCCGCCGGAGACCTTGAGGAATTCGCGCCGCTTCATAGACGCCTCCGACGGAAGGGGGTTGCTACAGGTGTTACGCCTGCCGTAGGATGCGCGCGGCGGCGAGGAGGAAAAAACGATGCAGCTGGCGGGATGCGCGGCGCTCGTGACGGGCGCGGGCCGGGGGATCGGCCGGGCCCTGGCGGACGCCCTGGCGGCGGAAGGGGCGCGGCTGATCCTGGCGGGCCGGACGGCGGCGCGGCTCGAGGAGGCCGCGGCGGCCCTCCGGGCGCGCGGCGCCCCGGCGGAGATCGTTGCCGGCGACGTGGGCGAGGAGGCGGACGCGGCCCGGATGGTGGGGGCGGCGCTCGAACGCTTCGGGCGTCTGGACGTTCTCGTCAACAACGCCGGCGTCGGCGCGCTCGGAACGCTCGAGGAGACCGATCCGGCGACCTTCGACCGGCTGTACCGCACGAACGTGCGGGGGCCGTTCCTGCTCATGCGCGCGGCCATTCCCGCGATGCGGCGCCAGGGCGGCGGGACGATCGTGAACATGGCTTCTCTGGCGGCCGTCAACGCCGTGCCGCGCCGGGCCGCCTACGCGGCCACGAAATGGGCGCTTCTCGGGATGTCCCGCTCCGTCCTGCAGGAGGTGCGGGCCGCGGGGATCCGCGTCGTGGTGGTTGAACCGGGCTCGACGTGGACGGAGTTCGGGCACGAGCCGGCCAAGCGTCAGGAGGCGCACAAGTTCCTGCGTCCCGAGGACGTGGCGGCCGCCGTCGTGGCGGCCCTGAAGCTTCCGGATCGGGCGACGGTCTCGGAGATCGAGATCCGGCCCACGGACCCTCCGGCGGGAAGTTAACCCGGCGGCTCCCACCCCTTGCGGTACGCGCGGCGGATCAGGGGATCCGCTTCGGGAGCGTTCCGCGCCTTCAGGGCCGCCGCGTCCCACTCCAGCTTCTTGCCCACCCGGTAGGCGATGGACGCCAGGTGGTTGGCCTCCGTGAGCGGACCCGAGTACTCGAAGGGGGCCAGGGTCTTGCCCTCGCCCTTGGCGGCGAGGATCCATTCCTGGAGGTGACCCGGGGAGCGCGGAAGGGTCCGCTCGGGCGCCCGGAAGTCGGCGAATTTCGATTCGGGCAGAAGCTGATATTTGCCGTAGCTCGAAAGGAGCATGCCCTTTTCGCCCACGAAGAGGTGGCCGCTTTTCCAGTTCGGAGGGATCGAGCCGTCCCGGAGGTGAGGCGGCTTCTCGGTTCCCTGATACCAGTGGAGCTTCACGGGGGGAAGTCCCTCGCGGGGGCCATACTCGTAGACGGCGCGGAAGTTGGCCGGGGCGAGGTCGGGATGGGGCGGCGGGCCGAAGCCTTCCACCGTGCGGGGGGCGTCGAGCTTCAGCGCCCAGAAGGGCAGGTCGTTGTAGTGGCTGCCGAGGTCGCTCATCGTGCCCGAGCCCCAGTCCCACCACCGGTACCATCGAGGTCCGGGGACATAGATGCGGTTGAAGGGCCGCGCGGGGCCCGGTCCGAGCCAGAGATCCCAGTGCAGACCCTCGGGGACGGGATCCTCTTTCGCGGGTCGCTCCTGGGTGCTGAGGATGTCGCCGTTGGCCTTGGCCTCCGCAGGAGACTGCCACCCCCACGATCGCTCGACCCACACATGGACCTCCGTAACCGGTCCGATCGTTCCGGCCTGGAGGAGCTCCACGACGCGGCGATAAGTTTCGCTCGCGTGCATCTGGATGCCCATCTGGGTGGCGACCTTGGGACGCCGGCGGGCTTCCTCCGTGAGGCGGCGCGCCTCCCACACCCCGTGGGTCATGGGCTTTTCGACGTAGACATGCTTGTCCAGAAGGAGCGCGGGAAGGACGGCGTGGAAATGCGTGTGCTCGGCGGTGGAGACGACGACCGCGTCGATCTCGCGGGCCATCTCGTCGTAAAGCTTGCGGAAATCGACGTAGCGGCGCGGGGCGGGCGCGCCGGGCCGCGCCTGGGCGAGCGTCCGGGCGGCCTTTTCGAGGGCGGGCTCGAAGACGTCGCAGAGGGCCACGACGTTTTCGGCGGCCAGAGGCCCGAGGTGGGCGGCCCCGCGGCCGCCGGAGCCGATGACGGCGATATTGAGCCGGGCGTTGGGGGACGCCTCCTGGCCGTAGGCCGTCCGGCGGCCGGCGATCCAGAATCCGGCGCCCGAGGCGGCGGCGAGACCCACGAAGCGGCGGCGGGAAAGGCGGTCGGACATGAATCATCTCCTCGATGGCGAAACGCTTCTATCCCTGAGTACGAGTCCGAACCGGCCGGCGGGGGCGAAAAAGGAGGGCGGGTCCAACCGCGAGAGAAGGGATCCCCGCCCCCGGGCCGGGGGCGGGGATCCGCCGTTCGTGGCGCGTTCGTCGCGACGCCGACCGCTAGACTTCCCAGCCCTTGCGGTACTCGCGGCGGATGTACGGCTCCGCCTCGGGGCAGTTCTTGGCCTTCATGGCCTCGCCGTCCCAATCGAGCGCCTTGCCCGTGCGGAAGGCCACGATGCCGATGAGCACCGTCTCGGTGAAGGGGCCCGAATAGGAGAAGTCGCCGAGAGACTTGGGGCCTCCCTTGCAGGCGGCGATCCACTCGCCGTGATGGCCGCCCATGTCCCCGGGTACGCGGGGAAGCGTCTGCTTGATGTCGAGTTCCTTCTTGTCGAGGACCTTCCCGTCGATGACCGCCTTCCAGTTGCCCGTCTGTTCGTCGAGGACCACGATCGTGCCCTTGTCGCCCACGATGATGTTGCCGTTGTTGGTGATCTTGACGCCCTTGGCCAGTTCCGCGGGCGGAAGGTTCGGGGTTTCGCGCCCCTCGGAGTCGGACTTCTTCCCGTCGTACCAGATGAACTTGAGGGGCGGCTGTTCGCCGCGGGCCGGGAAGTCGAGCTTGACGGTCATCCACTTGGGACCCGTTTCCGGAAGGAGGGGATCCCCTTCCGCTTCGACGCGGGTCGGGTAGCGCAGGTTGAGCCCCCAGAAGGCCGCGTCCATGATGTGGCAGGCCATGTCGCCGAGCGCCACGGTTCCGAAATCCCACCAGCCGCGCCAGGCGAACGGATGATAGATGCGGTTGACGAACGGACGCTCGGGGGCGGGCCCGAGGAACAGGTCCCAGTGCAGGCCCGGGGGCACGGGGTCGGTCTTCGTCGGACGCTTCATCGCCTGCGGCCAGATGGGCCGGTTCGTCCAGGCGTGGACTTCGGTGACCTTGCCGATGATGCCCTGCTGGAGGGCCTCGACGAGCCGGCGGCGGCTGTCGGTCGAGTGGCCCTGGTTGCCCATCTGGGTGGCCACCTTGTGCTTGGCGGCCAGCTCCGTGAGCTTGCGCGCCTCGTAGATGTTGTGCGTGAGCGGCTTTTCCACGTAGGCGTGCTTGCCCAGGGCGATCGCGCGGGCGGCCGCCGGAGCGTGGTGGTGGTCGGGCGTGCCCACCGTCACGGCGTCGATCTGGTTGGCCATCTCGTCGAGCAGCTTGCGGTAATCGGTGTAGACCTTGGCGCCCGGATAATCCTTGGCGGCCTTCGAGAGCGGGCCTTCGTCGATGTCGCAGATGGCCACGACGTTCTCGTTCCGGCAGGCGTCCAGGCTGGCGCGCCCGCGGCCGCCCACGCCGATGCAGGCGACGTTGAGCTTCGCATTGGGCGACTTTTCCTGGCCGAAGCCGGTCTGGCGGCCGGCGATCCAGAACCCGGCCCCCGCGGCGCCGGCGGTGCCCAGGAATTCGCGGCGGTTGATCTTCGGACGAGCCATCGTGAAGCCTCCCTTCGTTCGGTTTACCTTTCTATAGCGCGAACCGGCGCCGGCGTTAAAGCGAACCGGCCGGGATCCCTAAACATATACGCGCCGGGACGGAGACGCAAGAGGGAGATCCGCGGAAACTGGCGCCGGCCGCGCGAATTTGTAGCATAGGCGGACCTGAGCGAAAGGAGGACTCCTCCATGGCCAAGCGCGTTCGGATCGGTCTCGTGGGCGCGGGCTTCGCCGCCCACTTCCACCTCGCCAGCTACCAGAAGGTCTACGGCGAGGAGTTCGAAATCCGCGGCATCTACGGCCGCACCCAGGACAAGGCCGCCCACCTCGCCCAGGAATACAACCTCGCCAAGGTCTACGGGTCCTACGAAGAGCTTTTGGCGGACAGGGACGTGGACGTCGTGGATCTTGTGGTTCCCAATCACCTCCACGTCCCTCTGGCGATCCAGGCCGCGCAGGCGGGAAAGCACGTTTTCTGCGAAAAGCCGCTCACGGGTTTCTTCGGCCCGCCGGAGGCCAAAGGTGCCCGCTGGTCCGCCCGAGGGTATTCGCGCGAGGCCATGTTCCGCGCCGTCCTCGACGAGGCCAACCGCGCGTACGACGCCGTCCGGAAAGCGGGCGTCACGCTGTGCTACGGCGAAAACTGGGTCTACGCGCCCCCGATCGTCAAGCTCAACCGGCTTCTGGCCGCCAGCGGGTCGCCGATCCTGCGCATTCAGGGCGAAGAATCCCATTCCGGTTCCCACGCCGAGTACGCCAAACGCTGGCAAACCGCCGGCGGCGGGTCCCTCATCCGCCTCTGCGTCCACCCCGTGGGGGCGGCGCTGTATCTCAAGTACGAGGAAGGCCGCCGCCGGAACGGCCGCCCCATCCGGCCCGCTTCCGTCACGGCCGAAGTCGCTCACCTCACCGCGATGAAGACCTTCCAGGACGAACCCCGGAAGTTCATCAAGACCGGCTGGGAGGACGTCGAGGACTACGGGGCGATCCTTCTGACCTTCGACGACGGCTCGGTCGCCCAGCTCACCTCCACCGACACCGTGATGGGCGGCATCTACAACCACCTGACCGTCTACGGCGCGCGCGTCGTCCTCAAGGCCAACATCAACCCGAACACCGCCTGCATGGCCTACACCCCCGACGGGGACTTCTTCAAGGACGAGTACATCGTCGAGAAGACCGAAACCAAGGAAGGGTGGTCCTTCCCCTCGCCGGACGAGGACATGGTGACGGGCTATCCGGACGAGCTGCGCGACTTCGTGGGGGCGATCTCGCGGGGCCGCCCCCCCAAGAGCGACCTCATGCTGGCGCACGACGTTCTGGTCGTCACCTACGCGGCCTACCTTTCCGCCGAGAAGGGACAGCGCGTGGACGTGCGCCCGTACCTCCGGGACGCGAAGTAGAGGGGCCGCGCCATGCCGATCCGAACGCCCCAGGAGCTCCGGCCGGCGCTCGAGCGCGCCCTGCGCGACGCCCCCGTCACGGACATCCACACGCACCTCTACGCGCCCGCGTTCGGGGACCTTCTGCTGTGGGGCGTCGACGAGCTTCTGACGTACCACTACCTTGTGGCGGAGTTCTTCCGGCGCTCCGCGATGCCGTACGCGGACTTCTGGAAGCTGCCGCGGGCGGCCCAGGCGGATCTCGTCTGGAACGCGCTTTTCGTCGAATCGTCGCCCGTGAGCGAGGCCTGCCGCGGGGTTCTCACGGTTCTTGAGCGGCTGGGGCTGGACCCCGGGCGGCGGGATCTCGGGGCCTTCCGGGCGTTCTTCGCCGGGCGGACGCGCGAGGCGCAGATCGATCTTGTCTTCGAGAAGGCGGGCCTTCGCGAGTGCGTGATGACGAACGATCCCTTCGACGACCGGGAGCGGCCGGTGTGGGAGGCGGGCGTTCGGGGGGACCCGCGGTTCAAGGCGGCGCTTCGGATCGACCCGGTCCTTCTGGACTGGGGCCGGGCGGGGCCGCGGCTGCGCGAGTGGGGCTATCGCGTGGAGCCCGAGCCGGACGCGCGGACGTTCGACGAGGTGCGGCGGTTTCTGGACGAATGGGCGCGCCGCACGAAGGCGCTCTACGTGGGGGTTTCCCTGCCGCCGACCTTCGCGATGCCGGAGGAGTCGACGACGGCCCGGCTTCTGGAGCGGTCGATCCTTCCGGCGTGCCGGGACCGGGGGCTGCCGCTGGCGCTCATGATCGGCGTCAAGCGGCGCGTGAATCCGGAGCTCGCGCTGGCCGGCGACGCGGTGGGGCGCGCCCGGATCGAGGCGGTGGAATACCTGTGCGCCCGCTTCCCGGCCAACCGGTTCATGGTCACGATGCTCGCCCGGGAGAACCAGCACGAGCTGTGCGTGGCGGCGCGGAAGTTCCGGAACCTTCTCCCCTTCGGGTGCTGGTGGTTCGTCAACGTGCCCGGGCTCATCGAGGAGATCACCCGGATGCGCCTGGAGCTTCTGGGAACGTCCTTCGTGGCCCAGCACTCGGACGCCCGGGTCCTCGAGCAGGTGATCTACAAGTGGGATCACTCGCGCCGGGCGATCGGCGAGGTGCTCTTCGGGAAGTACGCCGACCTTCTGGCGGCGGGATGGGCGCTCGAGGAGCGCGAGCTTCGGCGGGACGTCGAAGAGCTTCTGGGCGGACGGTTCTGGGCGTTCGTGGGGCGCCGGCCTTCGGAGGCGTGAGGTGAAGAGTTCCGCGGAAGGATTCCTGTCGGACGAGGAGCGCGCCTGGGTCGAGCGCGCGCTGCGCCGGCGGCGCGTGACCCCGGAACAGGTCCGCGAGGCGGTGGAGATCCGGGCGCGGTCCGAGGATCCGGCCGCGCCGCTCGAGGTGGTGCTCGTCTCGCTCGGATATCTCCGGGAAGACGATGTGGAGGCGCTCGGCAAGACCACGGGACGCGTGCCGGTGCTCATGCCCGTCCCGGAACCCGCGGAACTCGTGGAGATCTACGGCTCCTGCACGGTGCTTGAGCCTCTGGGACGGGGGCCTTCCGGGCCGGTCTACCTGGCGCTTCACGGCGACTCGGGCCGCCGCGTGGCCCTCAAGGTCATTCCGGACAATTCGCTGAATCGGCCTTTCCGCCGGCGGTTCGCGCGCCACGCGCAGATGGCGCTGGGGCTTTCGCATCCCCGGGCGGCCCGGGTGCTGGAGGCGGGCGTGCAGGGAAAGGCGCTCTACGTGGCGACGGAGCTTGTGGGGGGGACGACGCTCCGGGAGCTGATCCGGACGGGAGGGCCGATTCCGTGGAGGCGTGCGTCCGCCGTTCTGGCGCAGGTGGCCGGGGCGCTCCAGGCCGCCCATGCGATCGGGCTCCTTCATGGGAATCTCAAGCCCGAAAACGTCTTCGTGGGCGGCAAGCTCGAGGTGAAGGTGACCGATTTCGGCCTGGGCCGGGCCGACGCGGAGTTTTTGAAGGACCACGCCGACAAGGCGGGCACCCTCATCTACAGTCTGGCTCCGGAGCAGTGGAGCCGCGAGACGGTTCCCGCTTCCGACCTTTACGCCTGCGGCGTGCTCTGGCATTTCATGCTGACGGGCCGGTATCCGTTCGAGGGCCGGACGTTCCGGGAGATCCGCCGACTGCACGAAAAGGGGGAGCCCCCCGCGCTCCGGGTGGGCCCGGCCGGGGTGGACGCCCTGGCCAAGATGCTCCTGGCCAAGGATCCCTCCCGCCGTCCGGCTTCGGCGGGGGACCTGATCGAGGCCTTGGCGGCCCTGGATTCCGGGCGTCCTCCGACCGTTCGGATACCCGTGGCCGGTCCTTCCAAAACGGCGTCGAAAACGCGCACGATCCGCCGCGGAGGCGCTTCTCCCCCCGGAAGAGCTTCGAAAATGTAGGAAAAAAGGGTTCCGAGGCCTACCCTCCTGGCGGAAGGCCGAAAGGCCCCTCCTGGCACGGCATTTGCTCCACCGGATCCCACGTGAATGACACCTGGGAGTAACCCATGAACGATGCGTCCCCCGGTTCCCCCCACACTCGGATCCGCCGCCGTTCCGCCCGCCAGACCGACGCGCTTTTGAATCTGGCCCGCCGGAACCTCCTTTCGGGGGCCGACCTCCGGGAGCTCCTTTGCCAGCTGGTCCGCGTGGAAGCCGAAGCCCTCGACGTGGAGCGCGTCAGTGTTTGGCTTTTTTCGGAAGACGGGGGCACCCTCGAACTGCAAAGCCTCTACCGTAAGTCCGTGGACGCCTGCGAGCGCGGCGGCCGCCTGCATGTCGCCGACTTCCCCGACTACTTCAAAGCCCTCGCCGCCGACGGCCTCATCGACGCCGAAAACGCCCTGGCGGACCCGCGCACCCGCGAACTGGCCGGGCCGTATCTTGAGCCGCTGGGAATCGGCGCGATGCTCGATGTTCCCATTTACGTCCAGGGGAAGCTCGAAGGAGTGCTTTGCCATGAGCACGTCGGCCCCCCGCGCCGCTGGGAGCCCGACGAACAAACCTTCGCCGCGGCGGCCGCCAACCTGGCCGCCATGGCGATCGCCCAGGCCCGCTGCACCCGCGCCCTGCAGGAATTGCGGGAGACCCAGGAGCGCCATCGGCGGCTCGTCGAATGCGCCAGCGACGCCCTCCTGGTTCACGATCTCGAGGGCCGCTTCCTGGAGGCCAACGAGCAGGCCTGCCGCTCGCTGGGCTATTCGCGCGACGAGCTGCTCGGGATGTCGGTCAGCCAGATCGATCTGGGCTACGACCCGGTCGGCGCTCCGCGCCTCTGGGCCGGCCTTCAGGCGGGCCGCCCCGTCTCGCGGGAAACCCTCTACCGCCGGAAGGACGGCACGCCCTGCCATGTGGAGGAGCGCCTCGGGCGGCTGGAGATGGGGGAGAAAACGCTCGTCCTCTGCGTGGCCCGGGACGTGACGGAGCGCCGCCGCATGGAGGAAACCCTCCGGCAGATGCAGCGCCTCGACGCCCTCGGGCGCCTGGCCGGAGGGGTCGCCCACGACTTCAACAGCTTCCTGACGGTCATCTCCGGCTACGCGCGGCTTCTGTCGGGATGTGTCCGCGAGGAGCCCGGCCGCCACTACGCGGCCCAGATCGTCCAGGCGGCCGAGCAGGCGGCCGACGTGACCCGGCAGCTCCTGGCGTTCAGCCAGAAACAGGTGTTGGCGCCCCGGGAGCTGCACCTGAACCGCGTTCTCCGCGAAACGGAACGTCTCCTGCGGCCGCTTTTCCCCGAGGACGTGCGGCTGGAACTTTCGCTGGCGGAGGATCTTCCTCCGGTCAAGGCCGATCCCGCGCAGATTCAGCAGGTGCTCGTCAACCTCGCGCTCCGCGCGCGCGACGCGCTGACCCGAGGGGGGACCGTGACGGTCGAAACGCGCGGTGTGCACCTCCGGGCCCCCGAATCCGCCCATGCCGCCGAGATCCCTCCCGGCGAATACGCCGTGCTCTCGGTGTCCGACACCGGACGCGGCCTGACGCCGGAAGAACGGGCGCATCTTTTCGAGCCTTTCGTCGCCTCGACCGAAAGCGGATCCCGTCTGGCGCTTTCCACGGTCTACGGGATCGTCCGCCAGAGCGGCGGCTTTGTGCGGGTCCGGAGCGCGCCCGGCGAAGGGTCCTCGTTCGACGTCTTCCTGCCCCGCCTGCGGGATCCCCAGCGTCCCGGAGCGCCGCCCTCGGGGGAGTCCGCCGCCGGGGGGCGGGAGGCCGTTCTTCTGGTCGACGACGCCGACAGCATCCGGAGCCTTCTTCGGGAGGTGCTCCGCAGTCGGGGATACCGGGTTTTCGAGGCGCGTCACGGCGCCGAGGGCCTGCAGCTCTTCCTGAAGCACGAGGAGGAAATCGCGCTCGTCGTCAGCGACATCGTCATGCCGGAGATGGGCGGGATCGAAATGGTCCGCAAGATCCGGGAGCGCGTCCCGCGGGTGCCGGTCCTCTTCCTGTCGGCGTACCCGGAGTACTCGGCGGAAGCGCAGGGTCCCCTGGAATTCGCGGACGCGTGGTTCATGGGCAAGCCCTTCTCGCCGGCGGAGCTCCTGGCCGAGGTGGCCCGCATCCTGGCCGTCTGTCCGCGAACCCCGCGCGCGTAGAGCGGCTCACGCGGGAGGGGCGGGTCGGAGCGCCGCCCGGTCGAAGGGAACGCCGCCCTCCCGGGCGATTTTCTCGAACTCGGCGATTTCGGCGTCCGTGAAAAGAAGGCCGCCGGCCCGCCGGCTCCGTTGCGCGGCGCGGTGTTCGGGCTCTCCCGGAAGCATCACGCCCGGCGAGTTGCCGTGTCCGAGGATGTCTTCGAGGACGGCCTTGACGTTTTCGGCGCGGGAGCGGCCGCGCGCGTAGCCGGCCCCCTCGAGAGCCTCGGGCCGCACGGCCTGAAAGAAGAAGGCCGGGGTGCGTTTCTCGTCCGGCGGGCCTTCGGTCCAGCGGCTGCGCAGGGTCGGAAGCGATCCGCCGATGAAAGCGGCCCAAAGCTCGTCGAGGAGCGAGAGCCCGTATCCCTTGTGCGCCCCGAAGGGCAGAAGCGCCCGGACCTTGTGCGGATCGGTCGTTTCCCGGCCCTCGGCGTCCACGGCGCAGCCGGGGGGCAGGGGCTTGCCCTCGCGCGCGAGCTGCTGGACGCGCCCCATGGCGATGGTGCTCGTCGCCCAGTCCACGACGATCGGGAACCCCACCGCCTCGACCGTGGGGAAGGCCCACGAGTGGGGGTTCGTTCCCATCGTGGGGAACTTCCCCCCGTAGGGCACCACCTCCGCCAGCGCCGCCGTGCAGCAGGTATAGGCGATGTAGCCCCGCCGCGCCGACTCCAGGACGTACCCGCCGCCCCACAGGTAGTGAAAGGCGTTGTCCACCGCCACGATCCCCACCCCGAAGCGGTCGGCCCGCCGCTCGGCCTCCGCCATCGCCTCGAGCGCCGTCGCCTGGCCGAGCTTGCGCTGCGCGTCCCACCGCGCGACCGCCTCGAACCGCGAGGGGAGCTTCCGGATCGCGGCGCCGGGGACGCACCCGCCCGCCTTGGAACCGAAGTGCTCGTCGAGGTGGAGCGCCTTGAGGGCGTTGTGCGTCTTGATGCCGTGCCACGCGGCCAGCCGCCCCACGTCGGCCGCGGCCCGGGCTTCCTC
>DATLZA010000191.1 GCA_035574235.1 Planctomycetota bacterium
CTCCTCCGGGCGCGGCTTTTCCGGCCGCATCAGGAGCGCCGCGACGCCCGCCGCGGCGACCAGCGCCGCCGCCACCCCGACCGCCGTTCCCGCCCGAACCTTCTTGCGCGGGACCGCCGCCGGAGCCGCCGCCCCCGCCCGCCCGGTGACCGGCTCCCCGCGCAGAAACCGTCCCAGGTCGTCCGCCAACTCCCCGGCGGACGCGTACCCTCCGCTCAAGGCGCAGCGCACCACGCGATCGAGCTCCGCCGGAACGTCCGCCGCGCGGGCCGCGGGGGAAAGCTCGTCTCCCGCCGGCGGCACGCCCACGAGCTGCTCGTAGAGAATCGCCCCGAGCGCCCGGACATCCCCCCCGCCCGCCGCGTAGCGACGCGCCCGCGCCGAAGGCGGCACGGCCCGCGCGGATTCGAAACCGACGACCGCCACGGAGTCGTCCTTGCGCACGAGGATCCGGGCGGGGGTAAGCGCGCCGTGCGGGCGCTCCCGTACCTGCTCCGCCGCGCGCCGGATCGCGTCGGCGGCGCGCCGCGCCGTCAGCCGCCGCCCTTCGAGCGACTCTCCCTCTTCGAAGCGCGAGACGACGTAGGCGTGCCCCTCCACGCGCGGCAGCTCCGCCGCCGCGGAGACCTCCGGGCGGAACACCTTGACGGCCACTTCGCGCCCCTCGGCGTCGCGCGCGCGATAGACCACCCCGCGCTCCCGGCGCACGAGTTCCCAGCGGAGCGTGCAGCCGCCGAACGCCCGGGGCACCGGCAGCCCCTCGTACGCGACCCGCGAACCCCGCTCTTCGAGGGACGCGAGGAAGCGCTCCCATTCCGCGACGGTCAGCTGCTCTTCCTCGCGCAGAAGCCCCCCGAGCGCTTCGAGCGACGCGCGATCGGCCGCCGGATCGGGAAGCGACGCGTCCCGGGCCAGCGCCTCGCGCTCGCCGGGATCCAGCCGCAACGCCTCCCCCAGGGAGACGGGATGGGAAAGACGGTGGCGGAGCGCCTTGCGCACCGCCTTGAGATCGACCCGCCCGCGCCGGAGGGCGCGCCAGAGAAGAAGGATTTCGTCGCGCGGGACCGCCATGAGCTGTTTGCCTTATTATACGGCCGGCGGGACGGACGGTTCATTTCATCCGATCGAGCCCCTTCCGGCGCGCGAAGGCCCGGGCCTCCGCGTAGCCCGCGTCCGCGTGCCGAAGCACCCCGAGCGCGGGATCGTTCGTCAGCACCGTCTCCAGCTTCTGGGCGGCCCGCGGCGTCCCGTCCGCGCACACCACGATTCCCGCGTGGATCGAGTTTCCGATCCCGACCCCGCCCCCGTGATGGACCGCCACCCACGTGGCGCCGCCCGCGGCGCCCAGAAGCCCGTTGAGCACCGGCCAATCGGCGATCGCATCCGATCCGTCCTTCATCCCTTCGGTCTCCCGGAAGGGCGAGGCCACGCTCCCCGCGTCGAGATGATCGCGGCCGATGACCACGGGGGCCCGAAGGACGCCGCGGCGCACCATCCGGTTCAGGAGTGCCCCGAACTCCGCGCGCTCCCCGTAGCCCAGCCAGCAGATCCGGGCCGGCAGCCCCTGGAACCGCACGCGGCGGCGCGCCAGGGGAATCCAGCGCGCCAGCACCGGATCCTTCGGGAAAAGCTTCAGGATCGCGCGATCGGTTTCCTCGATGTCCCGGGGATCGCCCGAGAGCGCCACCCAGCGGAAGGGACCCCGGCCCTCGCAGAACATCGGACGCAGATAGGCCGGAACGAACCCGGGATAATCGAACGCGTTCTCCACGCCCGCCCGCCGCGCCTGGCCGCGGAGGTTGTTGCCGTAATCGAAGACCACCGCTCCCCGTTCCCGAAACGCCAGAAGCGCCCGGCAGTGCGCGGCCATCGATTCGAGCGACCGCCGCACGTACTCCTCGGGACGCGCGCGGCGAAGCTCCTGAGCGTCCGCGAGGGACAGACCCGCGGGGACATACCCCCCGAGCGCGTCGTGGGCGCTCGTCTGGTCGGTCGCCAGGTCGGGAACGAGGCCCCGCTCGAGAATCCGCGGCAGCACTTCCGCACAGTTTCCCTCCAGCCCAACGCTCAGGGCCTCCCGCCGCTCCCGCGCCCGCAGCACCCATTCGAGCGCCTCGTCGAGGGACGTCGCCCGGCGGTCCAGGTACCCCTGCTCGATCCGCCGGTCGATCTTCCGGCCGTCCACCTCGATGCCGAGGAACGCCCCGCCGCCGAGCACGGCCGCCAGCGGTTGCGCGCCGCCCATCCCTCCCAGCCCGCCCGAAAGCACCCACCGGCCGGTCAGGTCCGAATTCCAGTGCGTCCGAGCCGCCGCCATGAACGTCTCGAACGTTCCCTGCAGAATCCCCTGGCTTCCGATGTAAATCCACGAACCGGCCGTCATCTGGCCGTACATGGTCAGACCCAGCGCCTCGAGGCGCCGGAACTCGTCCCACGTGGCCCAGGCGGGAACCAGAAGCGAGTTGGCGATCAGAACCCGCGGAGCCATCGGGTGCGTGGAAAGAATCCCCACGGGCTTTCCCGACTGAACGAGCAGCGTCTCGTCGTCCCGGAGCTTCCGGAGCGCGCGCAGGATCGCGCGGAAGCAGGCCCAATCGCGCGCCGCCTTTCCCGTGCCGCCGTACACGATCAGATTCCGCCAGTCCTCGGCCACCTCGGGGTCGAGGTTGTTCTGGATCATCCGGTACGGGGCTTCGGTCTGCCAGGACCGGCAGTGGAGGGTGCGGCCCCGAGGGGCCCGCACCGGCTTGAGGCCGGGCGCCGTCGGCGAAGGACGTTCCACGCTCCTCATGATTTTACACGAGCGGCCCCGCCGCGCGCTCGGCCGCCTCGAGCACGGCCTCCGGCAGGCCGCTTTCGGGGGAGGTGACGCTCCCGATTTCCGGCAGCAGGTACCGGTCGCGCTCGAGGTGCGGGATCTCGCGCCTGAGCCTCCGGTGGGCCGCTTCGACGCCCCGGCCGGGACGCAGCGGACGGAGGAAATCGAGTCCCTGGGCGGCGCAAAGAAGCTCCATCCCGACCACCTTGCGGGCGTTGTCCAGGACGCGCCGGAGCCGCCGGACCGCCAGGGGCGCCATCGGGACATGGTCTTCCTTCGAGGCGCCGGTCGGGATCGAATGGACGCTGGCCGGAGCCGCGTCCGCGCGGCACTCGGCGGCCACGGCCGCGGCGGCGACCTGAACCATCATGTACCCCGAATGGAGGCCGCCCTCCCGCACGAGGAACGGCGGAAGCTCGCTCAGGTCCGGATTCGTCATCCGATCGATCCGCCGCTCGGAAATGTTGGCCACGGAGACGAGCGCCGCGGAGAGAGCGTCGGCCGCCTGGGCCAGCGCCTGCCCGTGAAACGCGCCCCCCGAGAGGATCTCGCCGTTCTCGAAGACGAGCGGGTTGTCGGTGACCGAGTTGGCCTCCCGGACAAGGATGTCCCGCGCGGCCGTCCACGCGTCGCGGGCGGCCCCGTGAACCTGCGGAATGCAGCGCAGCGAGTAGGCGTCCTGAACCTTGCGGCAGTGGCGGTGAGATTCCAGGACCTCGCTGGCCTCCAGGAGCGCCCGGAAATTGCGCGCCACGGCGAGCTGGCCGGGATGGGGCCGGTGGCGATGAAACCGCGCGTCGAAGGGCTTGAGGCTCCCCTTGAGCGCCTCCAGGCTCATGGCCCCCGCCAGGTCCGCCAGCTTGAGGAGCGTTTCGGCGTCGGCGACCGCGCGCGCCAGAAGCGCCGCCGTGAAGGACGTCCCGTTGATCAGGGCGAGGGCCTCTTTGGCCCGGAACCGGTACGGGCGCAGCCCCGCGCGGCGCAGGGCCTCCCGGGCGCTCCTCCGGCGCGCGCCCGCCCAGACCTCGCCGCGACCGGACATGACGCATCCCAGCTGAGCCAGCGGCGCCAGATCCCCGCTGGCCCCCACGGAGCCCTGCTCGAGGATCACGGGCCGGATCCCGCGGTTGTACATCTCGACGAGAAACCGCGGAAGTTCCGGAGTCACCCCCGAATAGCCCAGCAGAAGCGCGTTCGCCCGCAACGCCAGAAGAATCCCCGTCTCCCGGACGGGCGATCCCAGCCCGCAGGCGTGCGAAAGCAGGAGATTCTCCTGGAGCTCCTCCAGGCGCTCGGGCCGAACGCGCGTCTCAGCCAGGCGGCCGAAGCCCGTGTTGACGCCGTAGACGGTCCGCTCTTCGCGCAGCGCCCGTTCGACGATCCCGCGCGAACGCCGGACGCGCCGGAGGGCGGACGGAGACGCCCGCAGCCGCGCGCCCTCCCGCGCCAGGACGCGCAGGTCGTCGTACGTCAGGCTCTGTCCGTCCAGGACGATCGTCCGCAGCACGGGTCGGCCGTCACGCGATGCCGTTCTGGCGGCGGTAGGCCTCCGCCTCCGCCCGGGTGAGGCGGACGTACAGGGCGCGCCCTTCCCTCTCGAACTCGATTTTCTGTTCGCGGGCCAGCCAGCCCACGGCCTGCTGAACGAGCGCGCCGTCGCGGTCCACAAGCTTCGGCAGCGTCGTCAGCGCCACGCGGCCCCGGGCGCCCAAGGTCTTCCAGACGGTTCCGGCCGTCTCCCCGATGGCGTGCAGGTGCATGAGATCCCCCGTCATCTCGCGGCTATCTAAACCGATCCCCCGCGGGCGGTCAAGCGCGGTCCGATCCGGCCGGAACCGGGGGATCGCCGCGGGACTCGCGTCTTTGCTATACTCAGGCCGTGCCCTACGAGCTGATCGACCACACGGGGGACACGGGCGTGGAGGTTCGAGCTCCGACGCTCGAGGCGCTTTTCGCCGAAACCGCGGCGGCGATGTTCGCGATCCTCGCCGAAGCCCCGGACCCGCGGCCGACGGCGAGCGACACGTTCGACGTCCGCCCGGAAGATCCGGCGGAGGCGCTGCACGCCTTTCTCTCCGAGCTCCTTTACCGCTTCTCGGCCGAGCGGCGAATGTACGTCACCTTCCTCCCCAGGCCGGGCGCGGTCGAGGCCGGATGGGAACCCTACGACCCCGCCCGCCATCCCCTGCGGACGGAAATCAAGGCCGTCACGTATCACCAGCTCGAGGCCGCTCCGACGAACGGCGGCTGGAGGGCGCGCGTCATCTTCGACCTGTGAGGCGGAGGCCCCATGAGCGACCTCGTTCCCATCGCGCCGTACCTCTTCGAGATTCCCAAGACCGGCGGCATGCGGGTGCCGGGCCGGGTGTACGCGACGCGGGAGCTTCTGGAGACCCAGAAGTCCGACGACGCCATCCAGCAGGTCCGCAACGTGGCCCACCTGCCCGGGATCGTCGGCTACTCCCTGGCGATGCCCGACTTCCACTGGGGATACGGTTTTCCCATCGGAGGCGTGGCCGCCTTCGACGCCGAGGAGGGCGTGATCTCCCCGGGGGGCGTGGGGTATGACGTGAACTGCGGCGTCCGCCTCGTCCGGACGGGCCTCCTCCGGGAGGACGTCCAGCCCAGGCTCCGGGATCTTGTGCGGGCGGTCTTCCGCGCCATCCCGGCCGGCGTGGGAAGCGAAGGAGCCATCCCGGTCCCCGGCAAGGAGGACCAGATCGCGCTTGTGACGCAGGGGGCCCGCTGGGCGGTCGAGCGCGGCTACGGGACGCCGGACGACCTCGAGCACATCGAGGACGGGGGCCGATACGCCGGAGCGGATCCGTCCTGCGTGAGCGAGCGGGCCTTCGCCCGCGGGATGCCGCAGGTGGGGACCCTCGGCAGCGGCAACCACTTCCTCGAAATCCAGGTCGTCGACGAGATCTACCGGCCCGACGTCGCGGCCCGCTTCGGCCTGCGCCTGGGGACGGTCTGCTTCTCCATCCACTCCGGCTCCCGCGGCTTCGGCTACCAGGTGTGCGAGGACTCCCTGCGCACGATGGTTCAGGCCGCCCGGAAGTACGGAATCGAGCTGCCCGACCGGCAGCTCTGCTGCGCGCCGCTCAAGAGCGACGAGGCCCGCCGGTATCTCGGGGCCATGGCGTGCGCGGCCAACTACGCCTGGGTCAACCGCCAGGTCATGACCGCCCTGACGCGGCGGGCCTTCGCGCGGACCCTGGGAATTTCCGAAGAATCGCTCGACGCGCGGCTCATTTACGACGTCTGCCACAACATCGCCAAGTTCGAGGACCACGGCGGACGGCGTGTCTGCGTCCATCGCAAGGGCGCCACCCGGGCCTTCCCGCCCGGGCACCCCGCGCTCCCCGAAGCCTACCGCGACCTGGGGCAGCCGGTGTTCATCCCCGGCGACATGGGCCGCGCGAGCTTTCTCCTCATCGGGCTCGAAGGCTCGATGCGGGAGACGTTCGGCTCCACCTGCCACGGGGCCGGCCGCGCCCATTCGCGCACCGAAATGAAGCGCCGCACCGCCGGGCGCGACCTCTTCCGGGAGCTCGAGGAGGAACGGGGGGTCATCGTCATGGCCCACGGGCGCGACTCCGTGGCGGAGGAGATGCCCGAGGCCTACAAGGACGCTTCGCTCGTCGTGGACGTGATGGAGCGGGCCGGCGTGAGCCGGAAGGTGGCCCGCCTGAGGCCCATCGGCTGCGTGAAAGGGTAGCCCGGCGGACCCCGGGTGTGGAATAATGGACGTGTCCGCGTTCGACGGAGGCGTATGAAGAAGTTTTTCGCGCGCGGTCTGGTGGCGCTCCTTCCCCTGGTGCTGACGGGGTTCGTCCTCTACCTCGTCTTCGATTTCCTCTACGGCAGCGTCGGCGTGCCGATCGGAAACGCCCTCAAGTGGGGCGCCCGCCGGTTCATGGGATGGACCCCCGAGGGGGAAACGACCGCCTGGTTTTTCGCCTGGGGCGCTCCGTTCCTCGGGTTCGCCTTCGCGATCGTCCTCACGTTCGTCATGGGCTTCTTCGCGGCGACCTTCGTGGGGCGCCGGCTCTACCACGTGTTCGACGCCGCCCTCAAACGCCTCCCCGTCGTCCGCGTCATCTACCCGTACGCCAAGCAGTTCACGGACTTCTTCTTCTCCCCCGAGAAAAAGGTGGACTTCAAACACGCCGTGGCCATTCCCTTCCCCACCTACGGCGTTTACTCGATCGGCTTCGTGACGGGAGAGGGCATGCGGTCCCTCGACGAAGCGACCCGGAAGCATCTCCTGTGCGTCTACGTGCCCACGTCCCCCACGCCGTTCACCGGCTACGTCTGCTACGTCCCGCGGGAGGACGTCATTCCGCTTCCGGTCTCCGTCGAGGAGGCCATGCGGATCGTGATCACCATGGGCGTCGTCCACCCGGCCCACCAGGCCGTTTCCTCTCCTTCCCCGGCCGCTCCCGGGACACACGCGGCGCTGCCGGAGCCTCTGGAGCGCGCGCTCACGCGCGACCCCGCCAAGCCCGCGTAGGGTTCGTTTCGGCGTAACGCCGAAGAGGTCGCGCGCGTCTTATTGGGCCGCCCGGCCGGACCGAGCGGGCGTCCGGCGCCCTGTCCGCGTCCAGAGGGGGACTTCATGAACCTCCACGTCCTCGTGGTGGACACCGACGCGGACTTTGCGCGCCTCCTGGGACAAGCCCTGGGCGGGCGCGTGCCGAGCCTCGTCGCCCGGACGGCCTGCCGCGCCGACGAAGCCCTCGACCTGCTGGCCCGCGGGGAGTTCCACGCCGCCATCTGCTCGGCCGATCTTCCGGATCTCGACGCGGCGGTGTTCCTCGAGCGCCTCCGGGTCCTTCCCTCCGCTCCCTCGGTGCTTTTCCTCCTGCCCCGATGGGATCCGGACCTGGCGGCCCGCGTGCGCGCCCTGGGCGCCCGCGGCGTCCTCGAGAAACCCCGCAACCCGGACGAACTCCTGGACGCGCTCTGCGGCGCTCTTTGCGGGGAACCCGCCGTCCCCCGCGCGGCCGACTTCTTCCGGCGTCTCGTCGAGAACGTCCCGGACGTTCTTTACTGCCTTCGCCTGCGCCCCCGGCCGGTCTGCGAATACGTCAGCCCCGCCGTCGCCGCGCTCACCGGATACGCCCCCGGCGAGTACTACGCCGACGCCGAGCTGGCGTTCAACGTGGTGCACCCGGCGGACCGCCCGCAGCTCCAGGAGATCCTGGCGCGCGAGGAGCCGCCGGCCGCTCCGGTCGTGCTCCGCTGGCGCGGGAAGGACGGACGGACGCGGTGGGTCGAGCAGCGCTTCTCGGCGCTGCGCGGTTCGGCGGGAGACGTGGAAGCCTGGGAAGGGATCGCGCGGGACGTCACCGAACGGCATCGGGTGGAGACCTGCCAGGCGGCGGTCTACCAGGCCACGGGACTGCTGTCCGAAGCCTCCGCCCTCGAGGAGGCGGCCCCGCGCCTGTTGGAGGTGCTGGGGACGTGTCTGGACTGGTCGGCGGGTGCGCTCTGGATGCCTCCTCCCGAAGGGGGTCGCGCCGCCCTGGTCCGGTTCTGGCCGGACCTCCCCGAGCAGTTCGTCCGCCTGCGGGAAGCCGCCCGGAAGGGCGTGCCCGAGGAGCCGGCCGGCGCGGACCCCGAATGGATCCCGGATCTCCGGACCCGGCCCCAGTTTCCCTGCGCCGCCGCGGCGGCCGAGGAGGGTCTCCGATCGGCGGTGCGCGCGGTCGTCCCCGTGGGCCCGAAAGCCGGCGGCGCCCTGGTCTTCTTCGCGCGGGACCCGCAGGAGCCTCCCGACGAGGGACTGCTTCGCCTCCTCGGGTCCCTCGGCCGTCAGATCGGGCTGTTCGTCCTGCGCCGCCGGGCGGAAGAGGAGCTCCAGCGCCTCAATCAGACCCTCGAGCGGCGCGTCCGGGAACGGACCCGCGAGCTGGAGGAAGCGCTCGAGGACGTGAGCACCTTCGCCTACACGGTGGCCCACGACCTGCGGGCGCCGCTGCGCGCCATGGCGGGCTTCAGCCAGGCGCTCCTGGAGGACTACGCGGCCGGCCTGGATCCGGCCGGCCAGGATTGCGCCCGCCGCATCGCCGAGGCGAGCCGGCGCATGGACGACCTCATCCAGGACCTCCTGAGCTACGTCCGCATCACCCAGGCGGATCTTACGGCGCGGCCCGAGCGCTTCGAGGAGGCGGTCGACGGCGCGCTGGCGGATCTGGCCGACGAGATCGCGCGGCGGCGGGCCGACGTCGCCGTCGAGCGCCCCCTGGGCTCGGTCCTGGCGCACGGGCGCACGCTCCGGCTCGTGCTCGCGCAGATTCTCTCCAACGCGCTCAAGTTTGTGGCGCCGGGGACGGTCCCCCGGATCCGCGTGCGCGCCGAGCCCCGAGGGGACTTCGTCCGCCTCTGGGTGGAAGACAACGGCATCGGCATCCCCCCCGAGTATCACGGCCGCATCTTCGGCGTCTTCGAGCGGCTCCACCGGCTGGAGGAATACCCGGGCACGGGCATCGGGCTGGCCCTCGTGCGAAAGGCGGTCGAACGCATGCAGGGCCGCTGCGGCGTGGAGTCGCGGCCGGACGCCGGCAGCCGGTTCTGGATCGAGCTTCCCGCCGCGCCCCTCTGAGGCCCGGCGCGCTACGACGCCGCCGGCGGCGCGCTCGGCGCCTCCGCCGCGGGCCGGTGCTCGTGTTCGCAGCGCAGCGCTTCCGTCTCTCCGACCTCGAACTGGAACGTCGCGTGATTGATCTCGTAGCGCTCGTCGAGCAGCCGGCGGAGGCGCCGCGAAAGCTCCTCGGTCCGGGAAACCGGGGCGTCTTCCGCCAGCCGCACGTGCGCCGTCAGCGCGTACATGCGCGACGTGATCGTCCAGACGTGCAGGTCGTGGACGTCGAGCACCCCGGGAACCTCGCGCATCGCGCGCCGGATCTCCTCGAGCTCCATATGGTGCGGAACCGACTCCAGCAGGATCCGGAAGGAGGACTTCAGCAGCGACAGGCACCACGCCACGATGAGGCCGCTGATGAGGACCGCGATCAGGGGATCGGCCGCCCTCCACCCCAGAAAGTGCACCGCGCCCGCCGCCGCCAGGACCCCCACGGAGGTGGCCGAATCGGCCAGCATGTGGAGGAAAGCGCCCCGCACGTTGAGATCGTGGCGCGAGTGCCGGTGCAGGATCGCCGCGCAGGCCACGTTGACCGCCAGGCCGAGCGCCCCCACGACAAGCGTCCCCAGGGCGTCGATCTCCACCGGCCGCCGGAGCCGGTCGATCGCCTTGTAGATCATGTAGCCGGCCGCCGGCAGGAGACTGATCCCGTTCAGGAGGCTGGCCAGGATCTCGATGCGCCAGTACCGGTACGTCTTGTCCGGCGGGGCCGGCCGCAGCGCGATGAGGATCGCCGTGTAGGACAGGGCCACCGCCAGGAAGTGGCTGAGCATGTGGACGGCGTCGCCGAGAAGCGCGAGCGACCCCGTCAGGAACGCGCCGGCGAACTCGGCGGCCATGGTGCCGCCCGTCAGCACCATGACCCAAAAGAGCCGCGCGCGCTCCCCGCCCCGGACGGAGCGGTGGAACACCCCGCTCTCCGAGAGCTTGGGATGGTGGTGGAGCTCGGGCATCCTGCCGGGGTATCCTACCACACCCGCGACGGCGCCCGCAACGGCGGGTCGCCCTCTACCGTTGCGGCCCTCGCCGCCTCCTGATACCATGGCCCGCCGGAACACCCGGCCGCGGCGCGTCGTGTAAGAAATGGATCGCAGGGACGAACTGGCCTCGCTGCCCGATCACGAAATCATGGCGCGGCTCAAGGGCGCGCCGGAGGACCTCGTCATGGAAGGCTTCGAGATCCTGGTCGCCCGCCACAAGAACGCCATCGTCTCGTTCCTCTACCGGTACGTCGGGGATTTCCGGACCGCCGAGGACCTGGCCCAGGAAACCTTCCTGCGCGTCTTCCGGAAGATCGGGGACTACAACAACAGCGCCCGGTTTTCCACGTGGCTCTACACGATCGCCTCGAACCTCGCCAAGGACGAATTCAAGCGCCGCGCGCGCCATCCGGCCCGCTCCCTCGACGGCGCGGGCGCCCGGAACGACACGACGCGCCCCGTCCCCGAAGTGCGCGCCGACACCACCGAGTCCGTCCCCGACGTGCGGCTCCAGCACGACGAGGCCCGGCAGGCGGTCCGCCGCGCTCTGGAGCTTCTGGAAGAACAGGACCGCGAGATCCTCCTCCTCAAGGACGTCCAGGGCCTCTCCTACGAGGAGATCGCGCACGTCCTGAACGTTCCCCTGGGGACCGTCAAGTCGCGCCTCTCCCGCGCCCGCCTGGCGTTCAAGGAAGTCTGGAAGAAGATAGGAGCCTGACCATGAACACATCCTCGGCCGGCTGGTTCTGCTTCGTCCTCCTGCTCGGAATCGTCGCCGGATTCGCCGCCCGAAGCGGCGAGGCCCAGTCCATCGACAACAAGTCCACCCGCTATCTCGCCGGGGTGGTCACCTACGGCCAGTCCACCGACGCGTTCGTCCTCTTCGACACCCAGACCAACCGCCTCGTCGCCTACACGATCGGCGGAAACAAGCGGCTGGAACTCATGGCCGTGCGCGAGATCAGCTGGGACCTCAAGATGGTCTCCTGGGGCAAACAGGAGCCCACGGTCCAGGAGGTCAAGGACGCCTTCGAACGGGCCGAAAAGGAGAAGCTCGAAAAGCACGCCCCCGAGAAGAAATGAACTGCTCGACGACCCAGCAGCTCTTCTCCGACTACGCCGACGGCGGGCTGCGCCCCGAGGAACGCCGGCTGCTCGAGGAGCATCTGGCCGCGTGCGGGTCCTGCTCGCGCGAGTTCCGCTATTTCACGGAGTCCCTCCAGGCGCTTCGGGACCTTCCGGCGGTCGAGACCACGCGCTTCTTCCTCCCGAACGTCAAGGCCGCCGCGGCCGCGCACCTGCGCGAGAGCGCGGCCGTGCCGGCCGCCGCGGAAACGGGCGCCGTGACCGTCCTGACGCCCCGGGCGGAGCCTCCGGCGCCCCGCCGCGGGAGGCTGGCGGTTCTTTTCCTCGCCGGCTGCGCTCTGGGGGCGTTCGCCCTCGGATTCGTCCTCGGCGGGCGCGGGCGCATCCGCGAACTCGAGCAGCGCCTCCGCAGCCTCGAGGCCGCACGCGCCCGCGCGTCCGAAACCCCGCCGCCCGCCGCCCCGGAACCGTCCCGCGTCCCCGATCCGGAGACGCTTCTGGCCGAACACGGCCTGGTCCGGGTGGACGGCCAATGGATCCCCAGAACGTATCAGGAAGCCTTCGAAAAAGGCCGCGTCGTCCTGGGCGGCCGCGTCGTCACCCGCGAGGAAGCGGCCCGTCTTCTCGGGGCGGAGCGGCCCCCGGAACCCGCGCCCGCCCCGGAACGCCCCGAAAAGCCCGTCCCCAGCGCCGAGGAGATCCTCGCCCGCGCGGGCTACCGCAAGGTCAACGACGTCTACGTGCCGGAGGCGTGGCTGACCCGCTGGGGCGAGGGACTCGTGCAGGTCGGCGTCAACGAGTGGAAAAATCCCGCGGAGTTCAAGGAGGAGCTCGTCCGGGAACACAACCTCGTCGAGGTCCGCGGCAAGCTCATGACCCGCGAGCAGGCGGAGGCGCTCCAGGCGCAGCAGCTCGTGCGGATGCCCGACGCCGCCACCGCCGTCAACGAAGTCACCCGCGCCCTCGAGGGGCTCCAGATCGGCCCTCCCATGCACTACCGGAGCATCACCGTTTACCCGCTCCTGCGCGCCGACCCGCCGCCCCCCCTGGCCGCCGTGCCGCTGCACGCCGCCGTGGCCTCCGGCCGCCTGGAGCTCCAGGAGGACCGCCTCTTCGCCCTCCAGGCGCGCAACGATCTCGAGACGGACGTCCTCTTCCTCGCCGGCGACGTCCTCACCGGCGGCCGCTGCGCGCGCGTGGTGACGGAAGACACGATCGTCCCCCGCGGCCAGACGGGGCGCGTGCCCGTCTTCTGCGTGGAGCCCGGCGCCTGGCGCGCGGCCGACCGCTTCGCCCGCGAATCGGGCCACTACGTCGCCCCGCCCTCCGTGCGCCGCGCGCTCGTCCGCGAACAGGGCCAGGGCGGCCTCTGGGCGCTCCTGGCACGACGCCTCGACCGCGGCCGCGCAGGCCTTGTGGACCTTTTCCGCAAGCATGCGGACGCCGTCGCCGACATCCGCGCCTACTTCACCGTCCTGCCCGACCGGGAGCCCGCCGCCGTCGGCGCCGCCGTCGCTCTGGGAACGGGCCTGGAATTCGTGGAGGTCTTCCACGATCCGGCCCTCTTCGCCGCCTGTTTCGACCGGCTCGTCCTCGGCGCGGCGCTGGAGGTTCTCGAGCGCCCCGCGGAGACGCCCGCCCGACCGACCCCCGCCCCCCCCAATTCCGTCCAGGGCGTCAAGCAGTTCCTCGAAAGCGCCTTTTTCTGGACCTACGAGGCGCGCGAGGAAGGGTACGCGATCCGGCGGGACGAGGCGTGGGCCGGCCGGGCCCGCCTGGCTCCGGACGGCCTGGCGCACGCCCTCTTCTTTACCTCCGGCCCCGCGGAGATCGATCGCCGCGCGTCCTACGCCGTCCCCAAGGAAAAGATCGCCCGCGCCCTGATCGAGTTCGAAACCCGCCTGAAGACCCTGGGCCCCGTCCGCCGGGCCTCGGCGCTCCGCGAGATGGCCACCCTCTCCGCCCCCGAGGTCACCGCCGCTCTGGTGCGCCACCTCAACGAGCCCGACCCGCTGGTGCGCCGAACGGTGATTCAGGAGCTCGGAGCCTCCGGAGATACCCGCGCCACGGAACCGCTGCTTCAGCTTCTGGCGCTCAGCCGGGGAGATCCTCTTCTGTTCGCCGAAACGGTCCGCGCCCTGGCCCGCCTGGGGGACGAGCGCGCCGTGGACCCGCTGCTCCAGCAGCTCGACGCCGGCCCGCCCGAGAACGCCCGGCTGATCGTGCAGTGCCTGCCCGACCTTCTCCTGCAGGTACGCTCCCGCGACCCCCTCGCGCGCGCGATCAGCCGGCTCCTGGTGATCTACGAGGCCGCCGAAGGGGTTCTGCGCGGCGAGGCCGTCCCCGATCCGGTCGCCCGGAACGCACGCCCCGCGGAGGCTCAGGCACTGGCCGAGGCGGCCCGCGCCGCCCTCGGCCAGGTGGTGGGCCTCGAGTTCGCCACGGCCGGCGGCGCCCGCAAGTGGTGGAACGACCGCGACAGCCGCGAACGGTTCCTGAAGGAGCGCACATCCCGGTAGGGTTTCCTCCCTTTCCGTCCCCCCTTCACCGCCTCCCCCCTTGGGCCCGGCCTGGCATGACGTTTGCTTCTCCTCCTGCCATGTGCGAGACGCCCAAAAGCCCCTCCCCGCTGCCGGCCCCTCAAAGCCGTCGATGGCTCCCCCCCACGGGCCTCGAGGTCGAATCCCTCCGGCAACACGTCGCCACAGGCACAATCGTTGTCCTGGATGTCCGGGACGAAGCGTCCTTCCGGCGCGGCCATATCCCGAACGCCCTGCACGCTCCCGATTCGAGCCCCGGCCGCCTCGCCGTCGAAGCGACGCGCCACCCGCGGGTGGCGCTGGTGTGCGACACGGGCAAGATGAGCGCCCTCATCGCCCGAACGCTTAAGGTCGCCGGAACCGCCGATCCGTGCTACCTCGTGGGAGGTCTCCGCGCCTGGGCCGCCGCGGGCCTGGACCTCACGCAGATCGCGGAGGACGGCCGGAAACATCGGCGGTCCCCGGAGACGCGTCTTGAGCGA
This sequence comes from Planctomycetota bacterium, assembly GCA_035574235.1. Lineage (NCBI taxonomy): Bacteria > Pseudomonadati > Planctomycetota > Planctomycetota bacterium. The sequence goes on from DATLZA010000191.1 coordinate 14,556, forward strand.
ACGACGCGGAGGATCCGGCCCGTGGCCGGCTCTCTCAATCGCCGCGTCCTTTTCGCCTCGCTGGCCGGCTCGGCGGCGGTTCTCGGCATGGCCCTTCTGTGGGCGCTGGCGGGTCGAACCTGATCGATGCGGATCCTCAGGCCGGACCCGCGAGGACCGGAAGAACCTCCCCCGCGCGTCCCTCGAGGAACACGGTGGCCTCCTCGCTCAGCGGCGTCCGCTCCACGTTCACCTCGATCACCGCGGCGCCCCGCGCGAGCGCCCGGAGGCCCATCGAGCCGGCGGGCTGCACGGCGCCGGACGTCCCCGCCACGATCAGGACATCGCAGGCGTCCACCGCCCGGAACGCCCGGCTCAGAAGCTCGAAAGGAAGCGGTTCCCCGAACCACACGACGTCCGGCCGCAGCAGACCTTCGCAGGCGCAGCGGGGCGGAATCGCCGGGAGCGGCACGCGCCGATCCTCGCGGACCTCGCCGCAGGAACAGCACCGCGTGCGCCAGAGACATCCGTGGATCTCGAGGACGCGCCGCGAACCCGCCCGCGTGTGGAGCCCGTCCACATTCTGGGTGATGAGCGTGAAACCCGGCCGCCGCGCCTCCAGAGCCGCAAGCGCCTCGTGCGCCGCGTTCGGCCGGGCGGCCGCGACGGCCCGCCGGCGGGCCTCGTACCACTCCCAGACCCGCTTCGGGTCGCGCGCGAAAGCCTCGGGCGTGGCCAGATCCTCCGGACGGCGGCCCTTCCAGAGGCCCTCCGCCCCGCGGAAGGTCGCCAGGCCCGACTCGGCCGACACCCCCGCTCCCGTCAGGGCCGCCACCGAGCGCGCTCCGGCCAGAAGCCTGCGCGCCTCCTCGAGGCTCATGCCAGACGGTTCTCCAGCACCTGCCGCGGATGGAATCCCACGAGCCGGATCGTCCGTTCGGGGTCCGGCGGGAGCGCCTCCCGCGGCACCAGGCCCACGATCTCGCTCCCCCGCACCCCCGCCCCCAGGCGCGCCGCCTCCGCCTCCACCGCCCGGAAGGCCTCGGCCAGACCGGTGCGCGTGTAGTCGCAGACGTTCATCGACACCTGCGCGCAGCGGCGTTCGGCCAGATAAAGCCCCAGGGCCTTCAGGGCCGGAAGTCCGCCGTCCCGCTCCCGCACCTTCCGGGCGATCGCTCGGGCGACGGCCACGTCCTCCGTGTCCAGGTCCACGTTGAACGCGATCAGCGGCCGGCGCGCCCCGACCGCCACGCATCCCGCCGTGGGATGAATGCGCGGCGGGCCGAAATCGGGCGCGCGGTCCGGATCCCGGCCGATCAGCTCCCGCAGGCCTTCGAACTGGGGTTTGCGGACGTCGGCCAGATTGCGCCGGTCGGGACGCGTGGCGGCGGCCTCGTAGAGAAAAACGGGCACCCCCAGCTCCTCCCCGATCCGCCGCCCGACGCGGCGCGCCAGATCCACCGCGACCTCCATGGGGGTTCCGCCGAGCGGCACGAAGGGAAGGACGTCGATCGCCCCCATCCGCGGATGCTGACCCCGGTGGGCGTTGAGATCGATCCGGGCCACCGCCTCCCGCGCCGCGGCGAAGGCCGCCTCCGCCAGAGGCTCCGGCGGACCCGCCAGCGTCAGCACGCTCCGGTGATGATCCGCGTCCATTTCGAGATCGAGCACCTGCACTTCGGGGCGCCGCGCGGCCTGGGCGATCGCGGCGCACACGTCCGCCCGCCGCCCTTCGCTGAAATTGGGAACCGCTTCCAGAAGCATGGACGCCATTATACGGGAAGTCCGCGCGCCCGCCGCGCGCGACTTCTCCTTGGTCCTTTCCGCCCTTTTGTGTTTAAATCCGGATCCCGATGAAATCCGCGCGCCGCGCCGCGATCGCCACGGCCGCCTTCCTCGCCGTCCTGGCGGCCGCGCAGTTCGTCGCCTCCTTGACCGGCGAGGGTCTGGAGCGCCGGGTCCGCGAGGAACTCCGCCGCGCGCTCGGCGAGGCGTTCGACGTCGAACGCGTGCGGGCGTCGCTCGGCGAGCGGACGATCGTCCTGGAAGGGGTGCGGTGGCGCGCGCGGGATCCCGGCCTTCCCCCCCAGGAAATCGGACGCGTGGAGCTGCGGTTCAAGCGCGCCCTGGGCGGACCGCTCGACCGCGTCCTTCTGGAGAACGTTCTCCTGCGGGCGGACGACCGCTGGGCGGCGGAGCTCCGGCGCGAAGGTCCGCGCCGCTCGATCCGGGAGATCTTCCCCGACCCCGGCGATCTTCCCCGGGTCGAATGCCGCGGGGGCCGCGTGGAGTTCTCCTGGCCCGGCGTCTTCGCCGACGGCGCTCCGCAGGCGTTCGAGATCGGCGAGCTCTGGCTGGCTCCGTCGTCGGGCTACCGGGTCTTCTTCGGCGGGCGGATCGCGCACCCGATGTGGTCCCGCTGGGCGCTCCGGGGCGAGGCGGATCTCGACGGAGGCGCCTGGCGGGCGCGGGCCGAATCGGACGGATTCCGAATCGACCCGTCCATGCGGGACGCGCTGGGTCCCGAGCCCCGGGCGGTCTACGACAAGTACCTTCCGGGCGGACCCTGCGACCTCCTCGTGGCGCTCGCCGGGGCGCCCGGCAAGCCCCTGGAGTTTGCGACCACCCTGCGGGCGCGCGGGATGACGCTCCGGTACGCGCCCTTCCCCTACGCCGCGGAGGACCTGCGCGGCGAGATCGATTTCTTCCTCGACGGCTTCCGCATCAAGCACATGACCGGGCGGCACGGGGACTGCGTCATCCGGTTCGACGGGCGCGCGGGCGGATATCCCGCGGACTCGGACTACGCGTTCCGGATCGAGATCGACGGCATGCCGCTGGACGGCGATCTTTACGCGGCGCTGGATCCGGATGGAAAACGCGCGTGGGACCGCTTCCGGCCGTCCGGACGGGTGGACGCCCGGGGGCGGGTGCTCCGGGAGCGCGGGCCGGACCGGCCGGCGCGCATCCCGCTGGACCTGCGGATCCGCGAGGGCGCCTTCCGGTTCGAGGGATTCCCCTACGAAGTCCGCGGACTGTCGGGCGAAATCGGCTTCGAGGGAAAGGACGTGGAGATCCGCCGCCTGAGCACCCGCGCGGACGGACTCGAGGCCGAGTTCGCCGGCACGATCCGCAACCTCACGGGGGACGCGGAGGTGGATCTCCGGATCGAGGCGCGCGGCCTGGCCCTCGACGGGCGTCTCCGGGAGGCGCTGGGGGAGGAGGCGCGGGCGGCGTGGGACCTGTTCTCGCCGTCCGGGAAGGTCGACCTCCGGTGCGTCCTGCGCAAGGCGGCCGGCGGGCCGCTCGTCCCCGAGATCCGGGCCCGGGCCCGCGGCAACGCGGTGACCTACCGGGAGATTCCGCTTCCCGTGACCGACGTGGAGGGGGAGATCGAGCTGGGAGCGGAAGGCGCCGTGCGGTTGCGCCACCTGAGCGGGCGGACGCACGGCGCCGCCGTCGCGGTCCACGGGGAGGCGGGGCCGGAGGGCGTGTCGCTCGCCCTGGACGCGGTGGGGCTGCCCCTCCGGGACGAGGTCATCGCGGCGCTTCCGGCGCCGACCCGGGATCTGCTGCGCCGGTTCGCCCTGAGCGGCACGGTCAGCTTCAAGTCCGACCTCTCGCTGGCCCGCGCCGGGCCCCGCAAGTTCACGCTCGATCTGAAGCTCTCCAAGGGCTCCGTGGACACGACGCCCCGGATCGAGGACCTCGACGGACACGTGGCGCTCGTGGGGTTCCTGGAGGACCGGCTGCGGGTGCGCGGCCCGCTGAGCTTTTCGAGCGCGCGCATCCTGGGCAAGCGCCTGACGGACGTGGCGGCGACCCTCAACGTCAACGGCCCCGTCCTGACGTTCGAAAACATCAAGGCGACGGCCTACGGAGGGCTCGTGGCCGGGACTTCCCTCGTGGTGGACACGCAGAAAGGCGAGTTCGCCGGCGATCTTTTCACCGTGGACCGCCTGGACATCGCCGAGTACGCCCGGGACACGGAATCCTTCGCGCGCAAGCAGCTGGCCGGAAAGGCGTCGCTGGAGCTGCGCGGCCTGCGGGGCCGGGCGGGGGACGCCGGGACCGTGACGGGGTCGGGACGCCTGACGGTCCGGGACGCCTTCCTCTGGGAGATTCCCCTCTTCGCGAGCGTTTTCACCCTCAATCCGCAGGACATCTTCAAGTCCCGGAACCGCTTCGACGCGGGCGTGGTCGAATTCGAGATCCGCAACCGCAAGTTCGACGTCAAGCACCTGGCGTTCACCAGCGAGACGGTGAGCCTGGTCGGGCAGGGGCGGATCAACTTCGACGGCGATCTCCACCTCAAGATGAAACCGAAGGCGGGGCCGCTCCTCGGGATCGACATCTTCCCGGTCCGCGTGGTCCAGGAAATCCTGGGCCTTGTGACGAGCCCTCTCCTGGGGGTGGAGGTGACGGGCACGTTCGACGACCCCAAGGTGAGCGTGGGGCCCTGACGCGCGGGACCGCGAATCGGCTCAAGATTTCCGGTTCCCCGAGCCGATAAGAGACGAGGAGAGAGGAGGAATAGGAGATGGGGGAACCGCGCCACGTCTGCTCTCACTGCGGCGGCAACGGTCTCTGGCGGTCGATCCTCGAGGGGCTCAAGCGGGTCTTCTTCTGGAAGCGCCGGGAGGACCGGCTGCTCTACATTCCGGTGGACCGCATCGACCTGAATCCCTTCCAGCCGCGGGAGTACGTCCTGGACGAGCCGCTGGACTCCCTGCGCAAGTCGATCGAAAAGTACGGGGTGATCGTGCCCATCATCGTCAACCGACAGGGGCGGCGGTACACGCTCGTGGCCGGCCAGCGGCGCCTGCGGGCCGCGCGGGAGCTCGGGTTCCGCTACGTCCCGGCGATCGTCCGGTCGCTCAACCCGCGGCAGATGATGGAGGTGAGCTACCTCGAGAACCTGCACCGCGAGGATCTCTCCAAAATCGACGTCGTTCAGATGTTCGACCGGATCCACCGCAAGTACCCGCGGATCGCCGAAACGGATCTCGCCGAAGCGATGGGGCTGCGGGTGGAGGACCTGCGCCGCGCCCGGAGCCTTCTGGAGCTTCCGATCCCGGCGCTGGAGGCCCTGAGGGCGGGCATGATCACGGAGGAGCACGCCCGGATCGTCGCCGAGATCGAGGATCCGGACACGCAGCTCGAAGTGATCGAAATGATCTTCAACGAGAAGATGAGCGCCGAGGACGCCCGGGCGTTCGTGGACCGGGTCCTGCGGAAGGAGCCGGCCTACGTGACCTTCGACCAGGCGGCTCACTTCCACGCCCCGAGCTGCCCCTTCGCGCAGCTCATCCCCGAGGACCGCAAGATGAAGTTCTACTCGAAGAAGGAAGTGGCCGGGCGCGGCAAGATCCCCTGCATGCAGTGCCTCTGAGCGCCCCGGGGGCCGTTCTGCTATAATCCGGCGCGTGGACACCCTGACGGAGCTGACCCTTTCGGAGCTCGAGGAGCGCCTGGCCGCCCTCGGCGTGGAGAAGTGGCGCGCCCGGCCGATCCTCCAGTGGCTCTACCGCCGCCGCGCGTCCGGCTTCGAGGCCATGACGGATCTTTCTCTCGAGCTCCGGGCGGAGCTGCCCCGTCACTTCCGCCTCACCCGCACCGAGGTGCGCGACGCCCGCGTCAGCCCGGACGGAACGACCAAGCTCCTCGTCGGCCTCGAGGACGGCGACGTCATCGAAACGGTGCTCATTCCCGAGGGGGACCGGCGCACCGTCTGCATCTCCACGCAGGTCGGATGCCCCGTCCGCTGCGTCTTCTGCGCCAGCGGACTTCAGGGGCTCAAGCGAAACCTCACGGCCGGCGAAATCGTCGAACAGGTGCTCCACGCGCAGCGGCGGCTCGGCGCGGACGAACGCCTGACCAACGTCGTCGTCATGGGCATCGGAGAGCCGCTCCTCAACTTCGAGCCGCTCGTCAAGGCGCTCCGGATCCTCAAGGCCTCCTGGGGCATGGGCATCGGCTACCGGCGGATCACGCTTTCGACCGTGGGGGTCCTGGGGAGGCTTCCGGAGCTGGTTCTGCGGAAGGTGACGCCGAACCTGGCGATCTCGCTCCACGCGCCCAACGACGCGATCCGCGCCCAGGTCGTCCCCACCCTCCGGAACGTGCGCCTGGCGGAGCTGGTGCGCGCGGGCGTCGAATACCGCCGCGCCACGGGCAAGGAGGTCACCTTCGAGTACGTCCTGCTCGAGGGGGTCAACGACGACCGCAAGCACGCCCTCGAGCTGGGCAAGAAGCTGCGCGGTTCCCGCGTGAAGGTGAACGTCATCCCGTTCAACCGGGTGGAGGAGGTCCCCTACCGGGCGCCGGAGCCGGGGCGGGTGGACCGCTTCGTGGAGGCGCTGGGGCGCTGCGGCGTGCCCGTCACGGTGCGCAAGCGCAAGGGGGACGAAGTGTCGGCCGCCTGCGGGCAGCTCCGGGCCCGCTTCACCGCCCGAAACGCGCCATGCCCCGCGAACTGATCTATGCGGCCGCGGCGCTCGCCGCGTACCTTCTGGGCGCGGTTCCGGCCGGATACCTCGTGGTGCGCCTGCGGACGGGCCGGGACATCCGCACCCTGGGATCCGGCAACATCGGCGCCACGAACGTCGCGCGCACGCTGGGCGCCGCCTGGTTCCTGCCGGTCTTCGCCTTCGACTTCCTCAAGGGCTTCGCCCCCGTCTTCTGGGCGGCGCCCTGGATCGCCCGCCGGTGGCCCTGCGGGCGCTGCGCGGACCTCGAAACGACGCTGGCGGTGATCCTGGGGCTGGCGGCGCTGGCGGGCCACCTGTGGCCCGTCTACCTCGAGTTCCGCGGCGGCAAGGGCGTGGCCACGCTGGGGGGCGTGCTGTTCGCGCTTAACGCGCAGGCGGCGCTTCTGGCCATGGCGGTGTGGGCGGCGGTCTTCGCGCCCTTCCGCTACGTGTCCCTGGCCTCGGTGGCGGCGGCGCTCGCGCTTCCGCTCCTCAACCACCTGACGGCGGACTCCGTCCGCGCGCGCTGGGCCACGCCCGGCCTCGTGACGGCCTTCCTGGCGCTGGCGGCGGCGCTGGTCGTGTGGCGGCACCGCGCCAACCTCAGGCGGCTCCGGGCGGGCACCGAGCCCAAGTTCGGGCGGAGGGCCCCGGCGTGACCCGCGTGACGGTGCTCGGGGACGGCGCCTGGGGAACGGCGCTGGCCCTGGTTCTTTCCCGGGCGGGGCGGGAAGTGGCGCTCTGGAGCCGGTTCCCCGAATACGCCGAAGAAATGCGCGCCCGGCGGGAAAACGTCCGGTTCCTGCCGGGGTTCCCCTTCCCGGAGGGGCTCCGGGTCTGCTCCGGCCCGCCGCCCCGGGCCGGGGTCTACGTGGCCGCGGTTCCCACGCAGTTCATCCGCGAGACCTTCGCCGAGATCCGCGACGCCCTGGACCGGAAGGCGCTTTTCATCGGCGTGGCCAAGGGGCTGGAGCAGACCACGGGCCGGCGTCCCTCGGAGGTCCTGGCGGAGGTGCTCGGGCGGGTGCGGAGCGTGGCGCTCGTGGGCCCCAGCCATGCGCCCGAGGTGGCCCGGGGCCTGCCGGCCTCGGTGGTGGCCGCGGGAGAGCCGCGGGCCGCCCGCGCGGCGCAGGAGCTTTTTTCCGGAGACACGCTCCGGGTCTATACGACGCGGGACCGGATCGGCGCCGAACTCGGGGGCGCGCTCAAGAACGTGATCGCCCTGGCCGGCGGGATCTGCGAAGGCCTCGGCCTGGGCCATAACGCAAAGGCGGCGCTTCTGACGCGCGGCATCGTCGAAATGGCGCGCCTGGGGGTCAGGCTCGGAGCGCGGCGCGAAACGTTTTTCGGGCTCTCCGGGATCGGAGACCTCATCACGACGACCACCTTCCCCGCGGGGCGCAACCTCTCCGTGGGCCGGGCGATCGGAGAGGGGAAACCCCTGTCCGAGATCCTCGGATCGATGCGCTCCGTGGCCGAAGGAGTCTGGACGGCGAAGGCGGCCTGGGCCCTGGCGCGCCGCCATCGCGTGGAGATGCCCATCACGGAGCAGGTGCACGCCATTCTCTTCGAGGGCAAGCCGCCGCGGGAGGCGCTGCGGGATCTCATGCGCCGGGGCCCGCGGGCCGAGCGCGACTGACGGGCACCCCTCAGGATCGCTCCGCGCCGAACTCCTCGCGGAAGACGCGCCGGTGCACGCGGTCCACGAGATCGAGGCACTCCCGAAGGTAGGCCACGATCTCCTCGCGCCCCCAGCGCGGGTGGGCCTGGATGCGCTCGAGAACCTCCTCGAACGTCTCCTTGCGGTACTGCATGCGCTTGCCGATCTTGAGCTTGCGGAAGTCGTAGCCCATCCGCCGCGCGGTCTTGAAGATCCGGTCCTGGTCCGCCTTGGGAACGGAGATCCCCGGGGCTTCGCGCAGAACGTCGCGCACGAGGTCCTCGGAAAGCCCCAGCTCCTGCGCGACCTGGCGGAGGGTCACGGAGCGCTTCTTGTCGGTCGCCACGGCGCGATTTTATAGCCTCGGCAGCGTGACATCCAACTGTTTCTGGTACTTCCCCTTCTTGTCGGCGTAGCTCACCTGGCAGACCTCGTCGCTTTCGAAAAAGAGCACCTGCGCGATGCCCTCGTTGGCGTAGATGCGGGCCGGAAGGGGCGTGGTGTTGGAAATTTCGAGCGTGGCCGTGCCCTCCCACTCGGGCTCGAACGGGGTCACGTTCACGATGATCCCGCAGCGCGCGTAGGTCGACTTCCCCAGGCAGATGGTAATCACGTTTCTCGGAATCCGGAAGTACTCGACCGTCCGGGCCAGGGCGAAGGAATTGGGGGGGATCACGATGGACGGCGCCTTGATGTCCACGAACGACTTCGGGTTGAAGTCCTTGGGATCCACGACCGTCGTGAAGATGTCCGTGAAGAGCTTGAACTCGTCGGCCACGCGGATGTCGTAGCCGTAGCTGGACAGCCCGTAGGAGATCACGCCGTGACGGACCTGCTTCTCCTCAAAGGGCTCGATCATCTTCTTTTCGAGCGCCATCCGCCGGATCCATTGGTCCGACTTGACCGCCATACCCTCTCCTCTCAAAGCTTCGCCAGCTCGGAAAACTTCGCGTCGAATTTTTCCTCGATCGCCTTCTGGGGAATCGGAAGCCACGGGGGAATTTCCGCCTCCATCGTCCAGCGGGCCGCCTCGACCACGAGTTCCACCCGCACGCCGAATCCCGAGAGGCGCGCCACGTCCGCCTCCCCCCGCCGCTCCCACGTCTGGCTCATCCCCGAGGCGGCGCCCCCCAGGAGGCGGTCGAACTGCTCTCGGACCCCCGCCAGGAACCGCCCCCGGTCGCGGAAGGTCCCTTCCCTGCGGAACTGTCCCATCAGGCCCCTTCCCACTGAAAAAACGTGCCCATCCGGACGGACACGACCCGAAGCTCGGTCCCGCAGCGGGGACATGCGATCCGCTCGGGCGGTTCGCCGAGATCGATGATCCCCACCCGCTCCAGGCGGCGGACCTCCGCCATGGGCAGGAGCCCCCCGGTGCGGAACTTCGCCCCGCAGCGCGGGCAGGCGTTCTTGGACGTGCGGCTCACCCTCCCCGGCCCCCTGTCGCCTCAGACGTCGAGGAACTTCACCTCGAGCGCGTGCTTCTCGATGAATTCCCGCCGGGGCTCGACCTCCTCGCCCATGAGGATCGTGAACATCCGCTCCGCCTGCACGGCGTCCTCGATCGTGACCTTGAGGAGCGTCCGGCGCGCCGGATCCATGGTCGTTTCCCACAGCTGCTCGGCGTCCATTTCCCCCAGCCCCTTGAAGCGCTGCACCTCCTTGAGCCCCTTCTTGCCGATCTGGCGGATCCCCTTGAGGACGTCCCGCAGCACCCGCACGGGGACGACGTCCGCCTCGTGGCGGAGGCGGTACTTGGGCTTCCCGTCGGGCTCCTCGGCCCGGAAATAGTCCGCCATCGGAAAGCCGAGGTTCAGAAGCTCGCGGACGGCGCCGGCGAGATCCTCGGCCACCTCGTGGAACTCGTTCAGGAGCACCGCGGAGGCGCCGCCCTGCGGCGGCCCTTCGACGTCGTCGGCCGAAAAGACCTCGATTTCGCGCCCCGCGGCGCGCTCCTCTTCCTCCACGAAGGCGTCGAGCGCCTCCTGGGCGTAGAAGAAGCGGTCCTTCCCCTGCCAGCGCGCCCGGTAGAGGGGCAGCTTCCCCGTCCGCGGATCGAAGTGCTGCAGATACCGCTCCAGAGGCAGCCCCTTGCGCTGGACGGGGAGGATCGCCTCCTCGATGCGGACCACGGCCTCCACCAGGCGCCTCAGCTCCGGACCCTCGAGCGTCCGGGAGGGCCCCTCGAACGCGGTCCCTTCGATTCCCAGATTCACGAGCACCCGCGTCATGTCCCTTTCGTTGTGGACGTACTCCTCGCGGTTCTTGTGGATCACCTTGTAGAGGGGCGGCTGGGCGATGTAGACCAGCCCGTGCTCGATGAGCGGCCGCATGTGCCGGAAGAAGAAGGTCAGAAGCAGCGTCCGGATGTGGCTCCCGTCCACGTCCGCGTCGGTCATGATGATGATCTTGCCGTAGCGCAGCCTGGAGAGGTCGAACTCCTCGTCGCCGATGCCCGCTCCGATGGCCGAGATCACGGTGCGGATCTCGTCGTGCTTGAGCATCTTGTCGATGCGCGCTTTTTCGACGTTGAGAATCTTGCCCTTGAGGGGCAGGATCGCCTGGAAGCGCCGGTCGCGCCCCTGCTTGGCGGACCCTCCGGCCGAATCGCCCTCGACGATGAAAAGCTCCGTGGATTCCCGGTCCCGCGAGGAGCAGTCGGCCAGTTTTCCGGGAAGATCCCCGCTCGTGAGCGCCCCCTTGCGCACCGTCTCGCGGGCCCGGCGGGCGGCTTCGCGGGCCTGGGATTCCGCCAGGGCCTTGAGGAAAACCGCCTTGCCCACCTCCGGATGCTTCTCGAGGTAGTCCTTGAGCTCCTCGTTGACGACCGTCGTGACCACGCCCTCGACGTCGGTGTTGGTGAGCTTGACCTTGGTCTGCGACTCGAACTGCGGGTTCGGAAGCCGCACGGAGACGACGGCGGTGAGGCCGGCCCGGTAATCGTCCCCCGTGGGCGGGGCGTCCTTCTCCCGCAGGAGCCCCGCCTCCCGGGCGTACAGGTTGAGCGTCCGCGTCAGGGCGGAGCGGAAGCCCGAAAGATGCGTGCCCCCGTCATGGGTGTTGATCGAATTGGCGAAGCAGAACTCCGCCGGCTCGTAGCGGTCGTTCCACTGGAGGGCGCATTCGACGGTCACGTCGCCGACCTTGCGCTCGAACCAGATGACGTCCTCGTGGAGCCGTCCCTTCCCCTTGTTGAGATAGGCGACGAACTCCCGGATGCCGCCGTCGTACTTGAAATCCTCGCCCTTGCCGGCGCGCTCGTCGTGAAGGGAGATGTGGACCCCCCGGTTGAGGAAGGCCAGTTCCCGGAGGCGCTTGGCGATCGTCTCGAAGACGAAGTTGGTGTCCTTGAAGATCTCCCGGTCGGGCTTGAAGTGGATGCGCGTCCCGCGGCGGGTGGAGGGTCCGCGCCGTTCGACGGGCCCGCACGGAACGCCCCGCTCGCAGCGGAAGAACCACTCGTGGCCGTCGCGCCAGACGGTGGCCTCGAGAAACTCCGAAAGCGCGTTGACGGCCGACACGCCCACCCCGTGAAGGCCCGCCGAGACGCTGTACGCCTTGCTGTCGAACTTTCCGCCGGCGTGCAGCGTGCAGAGCACGACCTCGAGGGCGCTTTTGCCCTCCTCGGGGTGGAGATCCACCGGGATGCCGCGGCCGTCGTCCGTGACCGAGCAGGAACCGTCGGCGTGAAGGCGCACGGCGATGGAGCGGCAGTAGCCGGCCATCGCCTCGTCGATGGAGTTGTCGACGACTTCGTAGATGAGGTGATGAAGCCCCCGCGGCCCCGTGTCCCCGATGAACATGCCGGGCCGCTGGCGGACGGCCTCGAGCCCTTCCAGGACGCGGATGTCCTGAGCGCCGTACTGGCCGGCGGGGATCTTGGCCTCGGGTACTCCCGTTTCTTCGGTCATGGACTCGCCCAAAAAGAGAACACCCACCGTTTCGCGCGGGCGTTCTCCGCGGGTGCCTGGGGGGCCGGGCCCCTCACCCGAGGACGCATTTGAGGGAGGAGATTCCCGTCCCCGGCGCCTCCTCCCGGAGCCGCCGCAGGATCTCCTCCGCGCGGAAGGAAGCGACCTCCTGCCGCAGGGCCGACGAATCGAACGCGACCGTCAGCCGGCCCGCGCGGAAACCCACCGGACGGGACCTCCGGGCCACCTCCGGCCCGACGGCCCGCGCCCACGCCAGCGCCAGTTCCCCCAGCGCCCGGCGGCGGGGACGGACCGAGCGCCGAAACACCTCGGTCAGCACCTCGCCCAGGCGCCGCGGACCGGCGGGACCCCCCGCCGGAGCCTTGGCGAAGGCGGGTTTCCGCTCCTCTCTCATCCCACTCTCTCTCGTCTTTGAAATTGAATTATACCGGAATCGCCTCTCCGAAACCAGCCTCCCGGGGGTGGCTTTACAGATTGATGGCCAGAGGCATCAGGACGTAGACGTAGTCCTTGCCCGCCCGGAAGACGCCGGCGGAGCTTCGGTCCTTGAGGTGAAGCTCCACCGTCTCGTCCGTCACCACCTTGAGGTAATCGGCCACGTAGTCGGGATTGAACACGATCTCCACGTCGTCGTCCTTGTACTCGGCGGGGATCTCGACCCGGGCTTCGCCCACGTCCTGAGCCCGCGTGAAGAGCGTCAGGCGTCCCTTCGAAAGAGCGAACTTGACCGCCCGGGCCTTGTCGGTCGTCATGAGCGCCGACTTTCGGACCGCGGAAAGAAGCGTTTCCCGGGACACGGCGAGCTTCTTGTCCGTGTTGGACGGCACCACGGCTTCGTAGTCCGGAAAATGGCCCTCGATGAGGCGCGAGAAGATCATGGCCCGGCGGGTACGGAACCGGATCTGGGTTTCCTCGACGTTCAAGGCGACGTGGTCGTCCTCCTCCGTCAGGACGCGGTCGAGGAGGTTCATGGTCTTGGTGGGGACGATCACGCGGATGTCCTTCTGCCCGTCCGCCTTGCCGGAGGAGCGGCTCTTGATGTAGGCCAGGCGCTTCCCGTCGCTGGCCACCATCCGCACCTCCTTGCCCTTGACCTCGAAGAGCTGGCCGGTGAGGGCGTAGCGGACGACCTCGGTGGACACGGCGAACTGGGTCTTGCGGATCATGGTCCCCAGATCCTCCGTGGGGACGCGCACCGCGTGGCGATCGTCGAAGACCGGAACGGTGGGGAAATCGGCCGGATCCAGGCCCACCACCTTGAACGAGGCGTCCGGCAGCCGGACATGGGCGAGATTGCCGTCGGACTCGATCGAGACGTCCTCGGAGCCCGCCTCTCGGAGAATCCCGGCCATGCGGGCGGCGGGAAGGACCAGGGTGCCCTCCTCGCGGACGTCGGCGCCGGAGACGGCGTACTTGAGCCCGAACTCGAGGTCGGTGCAGGCCAGCTCCAGGACGCCGCCCGACTTGTCGCGGGAGGCGGCCAGACGGACGCTCGTAATCGCGGGAATCGTGGTGCGCTGGGGCACCACGCGCTCGGCGACCGCGAACGCCTCGGCGAGCTGTCCGCGCGGGCACTTGACCTTCATGAGATCCCCCTTCGTGCGACGGGGCGCATTATACCGGAGGCGGAGGTTCAGTAAAGGAAGACGCGCCGGGGCGGACGGCCCGGACGGGGCCTTCGGGGCGCGCGGCGGTTCCGGCCGTTTCGAGGCGCAGGAGGTCGCCCCGCCGGGCGTGGAAGAAATCGCGCGTCTCGGGCCCGCGGCGGCGCGCGAGAACCTCGACGCGGCACAGCGGGCTTCCGGGGGCGCACGTCCAGGCCCAGGCCTTTCCTTTTTCGCGGTGCAGATTGGAGACGACGCGCCGGCAGGGGCGGCCGGCCGCGTCGGCGAGGGTGCGGCCGCGGCGCGTGAGGACGGCGTACGCGTACTTGAGCGACTCTTTGGAAAGGCCCGTGCGCCGGTCCACTTCCGCGATCCACGACGGACGCGCCCAGGGGACGTCCATGTGGCACCAGAGGTCCGGATGCTCGAGCATCGGACACGGCGCCTCGCCCAGGCACGGCGCGGCGATGCGGAACCCCTCGGCCGCGCGCCGGTCGCGCCATTCCATGAGGCGCCGCGCGGCGCCGCGGAGCGCGGGCTCGACGACGACGAGGTACCCGTCCTCGGCTACGAGCGTTTCGAGCCGCGCGTCGGTTTCGGAAAGGACATGGGCGGCCAGGACGAGGTCGAAAGGACCGGGCGGCGGCTCGTGGGCGCGGCGCGGGGAGGCCCCGAGCGCGCGGGCGAAGAACTCCGCGTCGTCGAGGGCTTCGTCGACGACGTCGACGAGCCAGAGCTCGGAGACGGGACGTCCGGAGGCCAGCAGGGCGATCGTCGCGGTTCCCGGGCCGCAGCCGAAGTCGAGGACGCGCAGCGGCCTGCCCGGCGGCGCGTAGGCGTCCATTTCGCGGAGGACGCGGAGGATTTTTTCCGCGTTGGCGGGGAGGTAGTAGTGGACGTAGGCGCGGCGGAGGCGGCGGGAGGCCAGGTAGCCGCGCCGCAGGGGGACGCGGCCGTTGAACATGGCGGAAAGCTCCAGGACTCCGCGGGCGGTTTCGGCCACGGAGCCCCCGCGTTCCCGGCGGTAGCGGGCCAGGAGCTGTTCGATCCGGGTCTGAAGCGAGGCGTCCATCGTCAGGGGTTGCGGCGGGGACCGGGGAGCGCGTCGTAGAGGGCGCCGGGGCCGTCGGAGGTCCAGCGGCCGTCGGCGTAGCGGAACGTTTCCACGTACCGGCCCGAGAGGCCGGACGGATAGCGGAAGGAAATCAGGCACCGGCCGACGAGGCGGTCGCCCTCGCGGGCGGCGGAGAACTCGTAGCGCAGCCCCTCCTTGACGGTGACGCGTTCGCGGAAGCGGTCGGCCAGGCGCTGTCCGAGCCGGCGCAGGATGTCGGCTTCGGAGGCGCGGATCTCGGCTTCGAGTTCCTTGAAGAGGTCGCGCGAAAACGTCCACCGGCCGTCGCGGAAGGCGAACTCGGCGTACACGACGCGGCCGTCGGCCAGGGCGATGTCGGCGACGGGGCCGAAGAGGCGGAGCTCGGCGACGGGCCCCAGGCCGCGGGCGTATTCCTGGGCGGCGCGGAGGAGCAGATCGTCGCGGCCGGGGCGCAGGGCGAAGACCGCGGCGGCGACGCCGGCGATCAGGAGGGCGAGGACCGCGGCGGGGAGGTTTTGCTTGAATGCCACTTCGCGGATTATATTAATACGGAAGTTCGGCGGCCAGAACCGCCTCCGCAAGCGGGCGTAATTCAGTGGTAGAATGCCACCTTCCCAAGGTGGACGTCGCCGGTTCGAATCCGGTCGCCCGCTCCAGCCTTGGGCGGCCCGCCTTGGACACCCAGGTCATCCCGCGTCCGCGATCTTGGCCGGATGACTCAACCGCCTCTCCCTTCCCGGAAAGACCTTTCCAGCGCGCCGGCACGGGATATCCTTGAAGGGATGCCGGAAGCGCCGTGCGCCTGGGCGGGAAGCGTGGAGGAATTTCTTGAGGTCTCCGAGGAGGAGATCCTCCGCCGGCTCACCCGTTTTACGCGCGAGACGGGGGCTCCGCAGCTTTTCGCCTGGGACCGGAGCGTGGGCGTTCTCCGGAGAGAGCTCGACCGCTGCCTGCCCGACGCGGCTGGATTTGGAGTGGTCCTCGAGTTCGAGCTCCCCCGCAGCGGTGGCCGTCGGCCGGACCTGATTCTTCTGGAGAACGGCATCGTCGTGGTCATCGAGTTCAAGAACCGAGTTCGGGCGGAACCCGCGGACATTGACCAGGTTCTGGGCTACGTGCGCAACCTCGCCGAGTACCATGCCGGCTGCCGCGATCGAGCCGTCGTGCCGGTTCTCGTGCCGGTGGGAATGACGGGAGGAGGCTACGAGGATCGCGGGGTTCTCGTGCTTCCTCCCGAAGGTCTCGGAGCGTGGCTGCGCGACTTGGCCCGCCGGGGCGCCGGCCGGCGCGCCGACCCCGCGGAGTGGATCGCCGCTCCCTACGAGCCTTTGCCGGGTTTGGTGGAGGCGTCCCGTCTCCTTTTCGAGCGGCAACCGTTGCCCCGCCTCCGCAGGGCCGAATCCGCCGGAATTCCCGAAGTCGTCAGCTTCCTCGAGGAGTCCCTTCGGCGCGCGATCGAAGAACGGCGCCGGAAGCTCGTCTTTCTGACGGGCGTTCCCGGATCGGGAAAGACACTCGTCGGCCTTCAGCTGGCGCACTCGCGCGCGCTCGGCGTCCCGGCCCTCTTCCTTTCCGGAAACGGTCCTCTCGTGCAGGTCCTTCAGTATGCCCTGAAGTCGAACGTGTTCGTGCGGGACATGCGTTCGTATGTGCGCGAAGAGATTCACTCGGACAGGAGGACGCTGCGCGAGCGGGTCGTCGTCTTCGACGAGGCCCAGCGGGCGTGGGATCGCGACCGGGTGCTCGTCAAACATCAGGGTGCTCTGGCGGCCTCCGAGCCCGAGCTTCTGGTTCGGGCGGCATCCCGTGTCGAGGGCGGCTTCGGGCTGGTGGCCCTGGTTGGAGAGGGGCAGGAGATCCATATAGGAGAGGAAGGAGGGCTCGGCCTGTGGGTCGATGCGCTCCGAATGGCGGGCGGGTGGGACATTCTCGGACCGACCCACTTCGCGGCGGCCTTCAAGGCCGCGGGACTGCCGTACCGGGGCTTCGAGCGCCTGAACCTGACGAAGTCGTTGCGGTCGCACCGCGCTTCGGATATGGCGCTCTGGGCCGGTCTTCTCTTGGAAGGACGGCTCGATCAGGCCCGCCATGTGACGGATCATCTGCGGGCGCAGGGGTTCCCTCTATACGTGTCTCGGAACCTCGAGCTCCTGCGGGAGTACGCCCACGCCCGTTTCTCGGACGATCCCACGCGGCGCTACGGGCTTCTGGCGTCCTCCAAATTCCGCACGCTTGAGCGCTGGGGCGTTCGCGGGGTCCGGCATCCGTATTGGTACTACGGCGAATGGTTCGAGGCTCCGGCGTCAGACCCGCGCTCATGCTGCGGACTGGAACTGGCTGTTTCGGAATTCGGCTGCCAGGGCTTGGAGCTGGACTTTCCGATCGTCTGCTGGGGACCAGACCTTCGGTGGAACGGGCAAGCTTGGGAGGCAACGGTGGGGAGAAGCCGGGCCCGGGACCCCCGCCGTCTGCGCCTGAACGCCTATCGGGTGCTGCTGACCCGCGGGCGGGAAGGGTTGGGGGTGTTCGTGCCCCCCGACGACCTCATGGAATCCACGTGGCAAGCCCTGCGTCAAGCCGGATTCGAGCTTCTAGGATAGGGCATGCGGGTTCCCTCGTCGGGGAAAGAGCCCGCCTTCTCTAGGCGCGCCAACGTCCATGCAGCACAGCCAGGCCTATGAGCACGACCGCCTCCTTGGCTCAGCGGAAGAAATCCGGAGATCCGCCTGACTCGCCGGCATGCGCCAGAATGCGCCCTCCGCGGTGGGAGCGCTAGAAAATCCCTCGCTCGGGGACCCAAACCACATCTCCCGGCTCCAGCTCCAGGTCCTGCTCCACCGCCCCGTTCACGACCGCCTCGAGATCCACCGCGCGCGCCGCCGACCCGCCCTCGGGACGCTGCCGGAGCACCTGCACCCGCCCGATCGCCGCAAACTTCGTCCAGCTTCCCGCCTGGCTCACCGCCATCGACACGGTCACTCTCGTGTTCGGCGGCAACTCCAGCGCCCCCGGACGGTTCACCTGACCCAGGACGTACGCCACCCGCGCCGCCGACGGGATCACCACGAGATCGTCCGGCGCCAGCTCCGGGTCCGCCTCCACCGCCCCCGCCGCCACGCGCCGCTCCAGCTCCGCGAGCGAGAACCGCACGCTCTCATGCCCCCCGCCCTCCTTGCGCCTCACGAGCTGCACGCGCTCCTTCAACGCCCGGTCCGTCAGCCCCCCCGCCGCCGCGACGAGCTTCAGAACCGTCAAACGCTGTCCCGGCCGAAGCGGATACGCCGACGGCTGAGCCACCGCCCCCAGCACGTACACCGAACGGGGCGCATAGTCCACGACCGTCGCCAGCACCTCCGCGCGCCGCACGAACCGCTCCTCCAGCCGTGCCTTGATCTCCGCCTGCACCTCCGCCGGCGACCGCCCCGCCGCCTTCACCGCGCCGATCAGGGGATACGAGAACTCCCCGTTCTCCGGAATCCGCACCTCGAGATCCAAATCCTTGTGACGAAACACCACGATCCGAAGCAGATCCCCCGGAATAAGCTTAAATGGACCCGGCGGGGAAAGCCGCGGCAGCTCCGCCGAACCCGCCTCCGCCCCACCCCCCGCCGGAGCGGACATCCCCACCCCGGAAGGCCCCGGCGACCCGGACGAACACCCCAGAACGCCGATGACCGCCCACATCACCGCAATCCGACGCATGCCACCCATAACGCAAGGAGTATAGCATCCCCAACTCTCCTCCCGTTCGCCCCTCTCTCTTTGTACCCCTTCCGAACAATCTTGTCGGACGCCGCCGATTCCCTCCCCGCGCCGGCATGGCACGAGGATTGCGCCCCTCTCTCTCGTTCGGAAGCGAGGCCGTGCCGATGATCGTCACGTACTTCTTCCTGACCTCGTTCCTGGCCATGGTGGTCTTCACGCCGTGGGCCATCCGCCGGGGCCACCGACATCGAATCCTCGACTTCCCCGGGCCGCGCAAGACTCATTCCGTCCCGACCCCCGTCACCGGCGGCTGGGCCCTCTTCGCCGCTTTGACCGGCGTCCTCGGCGGCCACCTCCTGGCGGGCTGCCTCCTTCAGGGCAGCCCCCTCCTCGACGCCTTGCCTGGCGACCTGGGCGAGGCGGCCTCCCAGGCCCCTTCGGCCGCCGCCCGGCTGATTCCGCTCTACGCCGGCGCAACCGTCCTCTTTCTGCTGGGGGCGCTGGATGACGCCCGCGGACTCTCCGTCCGCACCCGCCTGGCCGTCCAAATCCTCGTCTCCGGCTCGCTCACGACCCTGGGCTTCCACCCGCTTCCTGAAGCGTTGCCGACCTGGCTTTCGATCCCCTTCTCCATTCTCTGGATCGTCGGAATCACCAATGCGTTCAATCTGATCGACGGGCTCGACGGCCTGGCGGGCGGCGTCGCGCTGGCCGCCACCGCGTGTCTCTTCGCCCTGGCCTGCCTGGACGGAAGAACGGGCGACGCTCTCCTCCTGGCCGTCCTGGCCGGAATCGAACTCGGATTCCTCCGCTATAACCGGCGCCCCGCCCGCATCTTCCTCGGAAGCTCCGGAAGTCTCCTCCTGGGCTACCTCCTGGCCGTGGCCGCCGGCCGGACCGCCGCTTCCTCCTCCGAACCCATGTCCCTCCTGGTTCCCCTGCTCATCCTCGCGGTCCCCATCTACGATACCGCTTCCGTCGTCTTCATCCGCCTCCGCGAGGGGCGCCCGGTCACCGTCGGCGACCGCAGCCACTTTCACCACCGCCTGCTCAAGATGGGATGGGATCCCGCTCAAACGGTTTCCTTCATCTCCACCGTCGCGGCCCTGACCGGCCTGGCCGCCGTAGCGCTTTCGCGGCTCGAATCCCCGACCCCCGCCGACTTCGCCTTTGCGGCCTTCGCCGCCGGCCTGCCTTTCATGGCCGAGCGCGCCGCCGCCCGAGCCTCCTCCCTGCCGTGGCGGCCCGGATTCCTCACACCCTCCAGGCGCTGGTCTGCGAAACCCCCAGAGACATGGGAGCGAATCCCGTAAACCGCAGCGCCGCACAGCCGGACATCAGCCGCGCCGCCGCCCAGTTCTGGGGATGATCCGAATTGTCCAGAACCAGCCAGCCCCCGGACTTTACCTTGGGCCGCGCCGCCCGCAGCGCCTCCACGCGAAGCGTCACCGCGTTGGCGCAATCGATCAGCGCGAGATCGAACGACGCACCCTCCAAGCCCTCCAGGAAGTCCACCGCTTTCCGGCCGCCCAGGACGTGAACCGACAGTCCCCCCGATCCCGCCCGTGCGAACCGCTCCCGCTCCGCCGCATACCGCACCTCGATCCCCGCCGCCCATTCGGGATCATGCTCCACCGTGGTCACCGTGGCCCCCCGCTCCAGAAACCAGAGCGTCGAGTTGCCGCCCCCAACCTCGAGCACCCGATGCCCCGGCCGAATCGTCCGCTCGAGAAACCGAATCGCATCCACCACCAAAAACGGACGCGGACGCTTCAGCAACGGACGCGAACGGGCCTCCCAGTACGAGGCGACGCACATCGGCAGCGCCAGCACGCTCCTCCAGGACGGCCAACGCCCCTGCAGATCCTGGAAGCGCGTGTGCGCCCGCACCCGCCCTCCGTCCCACGCCACGGTGTACCGGCCGGTCCACCGGTCCCTCCACGGGCGTTCGTAGTACGTCCGCACAACCGTTCCCGCCGAAGGCGCCGGAGCCCCCGTCATGCCGCCCTCCTGCCGGCTCGCGCCGGCCCCTGTTCCTCCATGTCCTCCAACGCCGCTCCCCAGAACTCCATGAGCCAGGCCGCCTGCGGGTGGAGATCCGCACGGCCCAGATAAGCCCGCAGGTAATAGGACGCCCGATCGACCAGATAGAGACGGAAGTGAAGCCCGAGATCGACGCCGAACCGGCGCGCCAGATCCCGCACGCCGTCCTTCTCCTCCATCGCGCCGACGTCGCGAAGAATCGCCCGGGCCGACCGCCGCCGGATCAGAACGCCCGACTGGCAGACAAAGTGAAAAAGATCGTGCAGAACAGGCGCTTCCCCCGCCAGCTCCCAGTCGTAGACCCCCAGGCGATCCCCCTGCGCGTGCAGATTCCACGGCGTGAAGTCCCCGTGCGCAAAGGCGAAGGAAACCTCCCGATCCACCGGAAGACTTCGGAACGCCTCCCGCAGCCGGACCGCCAGCCGGGCCGCCGCCCACCCTCCCAGTCCTTCCGGAACCTCCGAAAGCGCCTCCACCCGCTCCGCCACGGCGCGATAAAAAGAAGACGCCCCCAGCGCCTGCCGCCGCGCCGACCCCTCGACAAGCGCCGACAGGAAATCGACGAGGGTCCCGTCCTCAAGCCGTGCGGCGCCCCCTTCTTCCGGGCGCACGCTCGTCAGAAGGAGCGCGCCCGACGAATGCACCCCTTCCGGCGCCCGCGGCACCTCGAAGCGGGAAGGAAGCAGAACGCGCGCCCGGTCCAGCGCGACCGCCTCCGCCCGGACGAGTTCGCGCGCCCGAATGCCGAGCGGAATCTTCAGAAAATGGGTCACCCGACCGCCGCGGCCCAGTGCCGCGACCACCTTCTCATCCTGTCCCCGCGTCCCGGTGAAGAACGCCACATGCTCGAACCGCTCCGGCGCGTCGAGCCACGGGTTCAGAAGATCGATGTCCGAAAAGTCCGCTTCGAACGTCTCCGGAACCGCCAGGCGCCCCAGCCCCCGGCGGAACAGCCACCGCACGGCCTGCGCATACAGGCGGCCGCGCAGCGTCGTCGCGTTGTAAAGCGCCAGGAACGCCGGGTGCGACGTGTCGCTGCGGAAAAACCAGCGCACCGTGCCGTCGGAATTGCGGACGCAGCTGAAGCGGCAGGGCGTTCCGGCGCGACCGCCCCCGCGCCACTCCCGGAGCGAGCGGCAGATCGCCTCGAGCCGGGAGTCCGGTCCGTTCATCGCGCATCCTCCCGCACGGTCCCCGCCGGCCCGGTCCACGCAGGCCGATCCTCCAGGGCCAGCAGAATGACGACCATCTGATAGAGGACCGTCGCGAAGTTCATCGGGCCGAAGATTCCGAACTCCGTCCATGAATTGACCAGAAGCGGCAGCAGAATCGCCCATGCCGACCGCCCGACCGGTTCCCTCCGCAGACGGAAGGCCGCCGCCAGCGTCAACCCGAGCTGGAGCCCCGCGACGGTCAGCCCCGCCAGCCCCAGGCCGAGCAGCGTCTGGACAAACGTGTTGTGCGCCATGCTGGCCGCGTACGCCCCCGGGCTCCAGAAATATTCCTGGTACCAGATGCGCTGGAAGCCGAACCCGAGAAGCGGCTCCTCCGGAAACGCCTGCCCCAGAAGGTCCGCCCAAAGAGGCAGCCGGCTGGTCAGCGTCGCCAGCTCCCGCGCCTCGCCTCCGCGCACGAACGCGTCCACCGCCGCCGCCCCTCCGAGGATCCCGAGCGTTCCCGCCGCCGAGGCCACCGCCGCGCGCTGCATCCCGCCCGGCGCCGACACCATCGCGTACACCGCCACCAGCCCGAACGCCACCCACTCCGACCGCGACCCGGCCAGCGCCAGCCCCGTCAGCATCAACACCCCCGCCCCCGCCGCCGCCCCCACCCCCGCCGCCGACCGAAGGGAAGACGCGGTCACGAGAATCTGACCCA
>DATLZA010000192.1 GCA_035574235.1 Planctomycetota bacterium
GCGGGCGGCTCGCCCGCCGAAAGGCCGATCTCGCGCTGCGCGTGCGCCATCCGGGTGATCGAATCCATCAACAGGAGCACGTCCGCCCCGTGGTCGCGGAAATACTCCGCCACCGCCGTGGCGGCGAACGGCGCGCGGACCCGAAGCGGCGCCGGGCGATCGGACGTCTCCACCACGACCACGCTCCGCCGCCGCCCCTCGGGCCCCAGGTCCTTCTCCAGAAACTCCCGCACTTCCCGCCCGCGCTCTCCGACCAGGGCGATGACGGCCACGTCCGCCGCCGTGCCCCGCGCGCACATTCCCAGAAGCGTGCTCTTGCCCACGCCGGACCCCGCGAAGAGGCCGAGCCGCTGGCCCTTGCCGCAGGTGAGAAGCGCGTCGATCGCCCGAACGCCCGTCGGAAGGGGCTCGGCGATCCGCGGCCGCCTCAGCGGATCCGGAGGCCGCGCCTGAAGCGGCGCGCGCGCCTCCGCCGCGGGCGCCGGACCGCCGTCGAGCGGATTCCCCTCCGAGTCGATCACCCGCCCGAGGAGCGAGCGTCCCACGGGAATCCGCGGGGCCGTCGAGCGGCAGACGACGGGATCCCCCCGGCAGACGCCGGCCAGGTCCCCCAGGGGCATCAACAGCGCCGCCTCGTCGCGGAAACCCACGACCTCAGCCCGAACCGGCCTTCCGCCCGCCGGACGGATCTCGCAGACGGCCCCCACGGGCACGGCCAGCCCCTCGGCGTGGACCACCAGCCCGACCGCCTGCCGCACCCGCCCGATGCGGCGCATGGGCTCGACGTCGGCCAGCATTTCCCGGAACCGGGCCAGGCTCATCCCCGGAGCCCCCGTTCGATCTCCTCCAGCTGCACGGCCACCTCCGCGTCCACCGATCCCTCGGCGGTCACGACGACGCACCCGCCCGGCGCGACGCGGTCGGCGGCCTCCAGGGTCACGCGGCCCAGGTCCGCCAGATCGCGGCGCAGATCCGGCAGACAACGCTCGACCCGCTCCACGTCCCCCGGGTTGAGGAGAATCTTCACTTCGCGCCGCCCGCCCACGAGCTCGAGGGCGCGGCGCACCGCCGCCGGAGCGACGGGCCGGCCGGCTTCGATCTCGGCCCGCACGATTTTCCCGGCGATCGCGACGGCCAGGGAGACGAGATCCTGCTCCACTCCGGCCAGAAGCTCCGCGCGGCGCGCCTCGAGGGCGGCGGCGGCGGAGGTCAGGACCTCGCGAAGCCGGGCCGCTTCCGCCGTCCAGCGCTCCCGCTCCGCGCGGGCGCCGTCCTGCAGGCCGCGCTCGTACTCCGCGCGGAGCGCCGCGCCGGAATCGGAAACCGCCGGGGAGGCGGCCTCGCCTTCCTCGAACGGGGTCAGGCTCAGGGGTCGAAGCTCGACACGCATGGGTCACTCCACCATCAGGCTTTCCGCGTCGCTGCGGCCCTCGACGACGAGCTCGCCGGCTTCCTCGAGGCGCAGGATCTCGTCCACGATGCCCTGCTGGGCGGCCTCGACGTCGGCCACGCGCACGGGGCCCATCAGATCCAGCTCCTCGGCGATCCGGTCGCGGGCGCGCTGGGACATGTTGCGGAAGAACTTTTCCCGGATCTCGGGCTTGGCGGTCTTGAGGGCCAGGGCCAGACGCGTCGTGTCCACGTGTTTGAGCAGGTTCTGGATCCCCCGGTCGTTGACCCGCAGCAGGTCGCCGAAGGTGAACATCGCGCGGCGGATTTTCTCGGCCAGCTCCGGCTCCTCCGTCCGCAGGCCCTCCAGAAGCGTGCGCTCCGTGGAGCGCCGCACGAGGTTGAGGATCCGCGCCGCGGCCGCCACGCCGTCGGCCTGCCGGAAGCCGGGGGCCATCAGGGAGGCGAGGCGGCTTTCCAGGGCCTGCTCGACCTGGCGGACGACTTCGGGGCTCGTGGGCTCCAGGGACGCCAGCCGGCGGATCACTTCCTGCTGCTTGACGATCGGCAGCTCCTCGACGATCCGCGCCGCCTGAACGGGTTCGAGATGCGAAAGGATGAGCGCGATCATCTGGGGATGCTCGTCCGAGAGAAACGCCACGATGTTTTCCGGATCGGCGCGCCGCAGAAACTCGAAGCGGGAGCGGCCCAGCGTCTGCTCGATGCCCTCGAGAATGCGGCGCGCCTCGTCGGGCGGATGGAGGCGCTCGAGGATCTGCCGCGCGGCGGCCAGCCCGCCCGGATCGCCCGCCTCGCGGGCCACGAGGGCCGTGTAGAACTCGCGAAGGACACGTTCGCGCTCGCCGGGCGCCGGCGGCGCGTCCTCGAGACGCACGATTTCCAGCGTCACGCGCTCCTGCTCGGCCCGGTCCAGCTCGGCCATCAGGCGCGCGGAGGATTCCGGATCGAGCGAAACCATGAGGATCGCCGCCTTGCGGGCCGCCGCCGCCCGCGCCCGGACCCGCAGGTCCCGCGTCTCGTCCGCCATGAGCGCTCCTATTTCCCCGCCAGCCACTGCCGCAGGGCCGCGGCCGCCTGGGCCGGCCGGCGCCCCACGAGCTCCCGGATTCCCTGGCGGATCCGCCCGAGTTCCCCTTCGTCCGGTCCGGCCGCCCCCGCGACGGGTCCCGCGCCCGCCGCCGGAACGGG
>DATLZA010000193.1 GCA_035574235.1 Planctomycetota bacterium
TTGCGCCTCGAATCCGAGCCTTCCGGCGCCTCCGTCCTCGTGGACGGCGTTCACGTCGGGATCACTCCGCTCGTTCTCCATCGCGACGAGCTTTCCCGCGAGATCGTCCAGATCGATTTCGAGCTTCGGGGATACCTGCCCGCCCGCCGCACCGTCACGCTCGGGCCGGCGCGCCAGGATCTCAAGGTGGAGCTCGAACCGCAGACGGGCTCCTTCCGCGTCCAGGGCGCGGTTCCCCGGGCGACGCTGCACCTGTTCGCCCTGCCGCCGGAGATCCGCGCGCCGCGGGCGGTGGCGTCGCTCTGGAGCCTCGACCCGCGGTCCCTGGTCCGGGCGCTCGACGCCCTGCCGCCGGAGGATCTCCCCTTCGTGGCGGAGCGTCTTCGCGAGCTGACCGCCCGTCCGGAGGAAGAGATCCGCTCCCGCGCCGCCCGTCTGGCGGCCGCCGCCGCCGAGCGACCGGCGGCCCCGCCCGTGCGCCCCGAGCGCACCCTGGCGGCCGACGCCCTCGGCAACGCGCGGATCGAAGACGCCCGCGTGATTCGGCGCTACCGGATCCTCGCCACCGCCCCGGAGGCCGCTGACGCCGTGACCGAGGATCTCGAGCCGCTTCTGCGGCAGGAGCTGGTCGTGCCCCTGGCGATGACCCGGCTGGCGTCCGTGTCGGTCGCCACGCGGCCGGCCCTCGGGCGCTTCCGGGCGGAGATCCCCGGAGGGGAAGCCGCGGACGTCGTCCCCGGCGGTCCCCCGGTGCGCGTCCCCGCGGGCCCGGTGACGCTCCGCTACCTGCCGCCGGGAGGAGATCCGCTGCTTCGGGAGTTCTCGCTGGCCGCTTCTCCCGAAAACGGCCGCTACGAGCTTTCCGGCAACATCTACGCCCTCTGCGCCCGCGCGGCGGAGCAGTCCGGCGACCTTGAAGCGGCCGTGCGGGGATACACGAAGGCCCTCGAGGAAACCGCCTTCCCCGCTTCGGAAGAGGGCGAGCGGCGTCGCCTGGCCGAACGCGTCCAGACGCTGGTGCGCTCCTCGGTCGAAGCGCTGCCCCGCGACGCCGTGGAGGGCGATCTCCGGGAGCGCCTGTCCGAAGCTTCGCGCCGCCCGCCCCAGGAGGCGGTCCGGCTGCTTTCGGAGGCGTACGCCTCGCGCCGGGCGGACGCGGCGGTTCGAGGAGACGCGGCGCGGGCGCTGGCGGCGGCCTCGGCGCGCCTGCGGCGCCCGTACGAGGCGATGGAGTGGCTGGAGCGATGCGCGCGGGAAGGCGTCGATCCGGGCGCGGCGGTCGAAAGCGCGGTCGCCGCCGCGATTCGCGGATTCCCGGGACTCGCCGAGCGCTTCTCCGCCGTCTCGAGAAAGATCGCGGAACTCCGGGAGGTCGCGGCGCGGAAACCTCCGCCTCCCCCGCCGCCTCCTCCGGTCCGACCGGCCGCGCCGCCGCGCCTCGGCGTCATCCAGAGGGTCCATCCGGAGTACGGAGTCTTCGTGCGCCTGGAGCCCGAAGCGGCCGTGGCTCCCGGCGACGTCCTCGAAGTGGTCCGCGAGGGCGAGCCCGTGGGAGAGCTGACCGTGCAGACGCTGACCAAGGCCGACGCCACGTATCCCCACGGGTGTGCCGTCTGCCGCCTGGGAAAGGGGAACTACCAGAAGGGCGACGAGGTCCGCAAGAAGTGAGGGCAGGACGATGAAGATCTGGACGGCTGCTTGGATCGCGCTGGGCTGGAGTGCCTCGGGAATCGCCGCTTCCCTGCAATCCGCGCCTCCTTCGACGTCCCCCGCTCCGCAGGAGGCGGCGCCGGCCGAGCGTCCTTTGGAAATTCGCGTCACCTCCCGGGGCGAGCGCGTGCGGGTCAAGGCCGGAGAGACGCTTGTCGGAGAGTCGCCCACCGCGCCGGGGCAGGAGGTCCGCCTGCGCGTGCCGAAGGGGCCCGTGCGGGTGGAGCTTTTGGATCCCGCGGGGGCGGTGGCGGCCTCCGTGGAGCTGGCGCCGGCGGAACCGCCGGTCGCGCGCGTGGGCGAAGTGCAGCTCGTC
>DATLZA010000194.1 GCA_035574235.1 Planctomycetota bacterium
CCACGCCCGCCTCCGCCCCCGGCGCCCGGGCCCGCCCCCGTCCCCGCACCTTCCCTTCCGCGAAAGGCCCGATCCGGCCCGCTTCCGCCGAGGCTCCGGCAACCCCCAAGCCGCGCTTCGGCGGGCAAGAGTCCGGCCGACCGAGGAACGACTCATGACCGTCTTCCGCGGACACGCCTCGTTGCTGTCCCTGCTGCTGATCGCCGCCGTCCCCGGCTGCCGGGAGGACGACGCGGATCCTCCGCGTCCTTCCTTAAGCGACGATGGAGGACTTTCGGCTGTGCGCCGCCGCGCCCGCCAAGCCGACCGCTTCATGGTCCACTACGGAGACTGGACGCCGGAGGCGATCCAGGCCGCCCGGCGGCACCAGGTGGTCGTCGTCCATCCTTCCCAGGGTCACGTCACCCGCGACATCGTCGCCGCGATCCGCCAAGGCGTCGATCCCGCGGATCCTTCGGACGACGTCCTGGTGCTCGGGTACATCTCCGTGGGTGAGGATCTGCGCACGCGGACGCTGACGGACGCCCAGCTCGCCGCGGACCCCCGCTTCCGCGGCGACGGCAGCGGACCCCGCGTGGATCCGCGCGGCCCGGACGCCGACGGGCGGCCTCTGGACGGCATCGACCCGCGCGGCGCGCCCTCCCCCGGGGGAACCCGGTTCGCGTCCTGGTACCTGGACGACAACTCCGTGGACCGCACGGGCAGGGGCGACGGCTTGCCGGACCGCAACGGCCGCTTCGGCGGCGCCTTCGTCAACGCCGGCGACCCCGCCTGGTTCGCCCTTCTCCAGGACATGACCCTCGACGGACCCGACGGTCTGGCCGGTTTCCGCGAAATCCTCGCGACCGATTATGGGCGCGGCCTGGGCTGCGACGGCGTCTTTCTGGATACGATCGACACGTGCGCCCCGAATCGATTTACGGACCCCTCGAGCGACAACCAGTCCGAGTTTGAATGGACGGCTCCCGGATTTTCCGCCTTCATCCGGCGGGTCCGCGCCGCCTATCCGAACGCGGTAATTCTCCAGAACCGGGGCCTCTTCTTCTACGATCCCCGGCATCCGCACTACGCGTTCAGCCCGCGCGGGGCCGTGGACCTCGTGCTCTTCGAGAGCTTCCGGCTGAACTCCCACGCCTTCGAGGAATTCAGCCCGTACTTCTATCCGGACAACCGCTTCAACGTCGCGCCCAAGCTTATCGCCGAATCCCAGAGGCCGGACGGCTTCCGCATCGTCTCGCTCGGATACGCCGAGGGGCCTCCCGACCGGATGTCCCGGGACACGCTCGTCGGCCGTTCGACCGTGGGGCTGGACTCGCTTCTGGAGGACATCCGGGTGACCCAGGAGCTTCACGGGTTCCGGCACTATCTCACCGACGCCCCCGTGCTCCTGGCCAATACGTTCGTCCTGGATCACGCCAACCTGACGGACGCCGCCCCGCCCCGGTGGTCGAGCACCTACAACCCGCACACTCCGCCCTTTCCCACGCCTCCCTCGGAGCCGCCCCCGCGCGTGGGTCTTCAGGAAGCCGTTCCCGGACCGGGAAGCCTGACCGTCCGGTGGGACGTGGCGCTGGACCTTCATCCCGTCCGATACACGCTCTACTATCAGACCCGGCCGTTCGACTTCGCCGCCGACCCGGACCTCCGCTCGGCCGCGCGCATCGCGCTCGTCCCCGAGGTGGGGGCCGGTTACGCCCAAGGTCCGGGACCCGACCGCTATCCCTTTCAGGCCACGATCTCGGGACTCGTTCCCGGTCAGGTCTATTACCTCGTGCTGCGCGCCTCCGACACGTCACCCGCCGCCCACGAGGAAAAAAATCAGGTCGTCCGCACGGCGGCGCCCCTCGGATCTCCGTAACGCCGTGTCCCCGGGGGAATCGGATTCTTCGGCGGTCCCCCGGAGGACAAGCGATGAAGCCCGTGGTCTGGAAGACCGGCGAGCTCTACCGGTGCTTGAACCCCGAATGCGAGTGCGAAATTCTGATCACCCAGCTCCCGCGACCCGGACGGACTCCGGAGTCGCTCCCGCACTGCTGTTCCTGCGGGACCCCGATGCAGGAAGTCAGCCAGCTCAGCGACGCGTCATGAACGACCTGGCCCGCTGGATGAAACGCGAACACCGCTCGGCGCTCCGCCTCCTGGAGGCGTACGAACGGCTCCGGGCGGATCTCGCGCGTCGCAAGCGCGACCTCGCCGACCGCATCCGCCGGCGCCTCGGAGCCCACCTCGACGCCGCCGACGGGATCCTCGAGGCCCTCGAAGAGGAAGCTCCGTGGGCCGTGGCGCGGGCGCGCGAACATCGCCGATCGCTGGGGCGTCTCCTCGAGGAACTGGACCTGGCCCACCCGGACGAGCGCTCCTTCGACGCCAAAATTCGGGCGCTGGGCGAATACCTCGACGCCCACATCCGGGAAGAGGAAGGATCCCTCCTGGCCGAGGCGCGGCGGCTGGATCGCACGCGCCTCCGGGGGCTTTCCGACCGGCTGGCCGGGCGCGAGGGCGCGGCCTGAAGGGGGAATCCCCCCTCAGGCCTCCGGAAGCTCCACCCAGAACCGCGAACCCTTCCCTTCCTCCGATTCCACCCCCACCCGGCCGCCCATCCGCTCGAGGGCCCTTTTCACCATCGCCAGCCCGATTCCGCTCCCCGCGTAGCGGCCGTTCGCGTGCAGGCGTTCGAACACGCGGAAAAGGCGCCCCTGATGCTCCCGGGCGATGCCGATCCCGTTGTCCTCCACGACAAGACGGACGCGATCCCCCGACCGCGCGGCGAAGATCCGAACCTGCGGCGCCACCCCGGGGCGCACGAACTTCACTGCGTTCCCCACGAGATTCAGAATCGCCTGCCGCAGCGTCAGCCGGTGGCCGGTCACGCGCGGCAGCGGCCTCTCGACGGCCACCCGGGCGCCCGCGCGCTCCAGATCCGGCGCCATCTCCCCCAGAATCTCGTCCGCCAGGGCTTCCAGATCCACGGCCTCCAGCGCGATCTCCGACCGGGACAGGCGGCTGTACGCCAGCAGGTCGCAGGTCAGCTTGTCCATCCGCCGCGCCGACTCCACGATCCGCCACGCGTACTCGCGTCCCTCCGGACCCAGCGCCGGGCCGAACCCCTCCAGAAGGATCTCCCCGAAGCTCGCCATGGACCGCAGCGGCGCGCGCAGATCGTGAGACACGGAATAAACGAACGTTTCCAGCTCCCGAACCGCTTCTTCCAGCTCGGCCGTGCGCCTCTCGACGCGACGCTCGAGGTCTTCCTTCAGGCGCCGGATTTCCTCCTGGGCCCGCCGCCGCTCGGTCACCTCAAGTACGGCGCCGACGAGGCGGACGGGCAGGTTCGCGTCGTCGCAGAAGACGCGCCCCCGGCCGGCCACCCAGCGTTCGCGACCCGTCCGGGAATCGACGACCCGGAACTCATCCTTGTAGGAACGCGAAGGGCTTTGCTCGCACGGGTTCCGGAAGAGGCTCCGCTCGACGCGGGACCGGTCCTCGGGATGGATCGAGGCGAGAAAGTTTTCGACCGTCAGGCGTCCGCCCGGGTCCAGCCCCCACAGCTCCAGAACGCGATCCGAGCAGACGAACTCCCCCGTCGCCAGGTTCCAATCCCAGATCCCCAGCTCCGCCGCCTCAAGGGCCAGGCGAAGCCGTTCCTCGCTCCGGCGTGAAGATTCGTCCGCCTTCTTCCGCCGCCGGAGTTTCCGCCCGGGCGGCCCCGCCGCATCGTCCGTGCGCCGCAGGCGCAGGAGAATGAAGGTCCCCCCAAGCCGCGCGGGCGGCCCGAGAAGAACGGCCCGGCAGGCCAGGGGCGCCGCCGATCCGTCCGGCCCGCGGAGTTCCAGGACGCCGTCCCGGGAAGCTTCGGCCCGGGCCCAGCGCTTCAGGTTCTCTTCCAGCGCGGAACGGGAACCCGCCGTCAAGTCCGCCAGCGTCCGCCGGACCAGGGTTTCCCGGGAGCGACCGAGCAGCTCCGCAGCCGCGTCGTTCGCGTCCAGGATCTTTCCGAGCGGATCCAGGAGCAGCGCCGCCTCGGAGAAATGCCGGGCCGCGAGGAAGAAACCCGAGGGTCGCGAAGGGACGTCCTTCATGAAGGCCTCGCCCGACGGCCGGGGGCGACTTCCAGCCTCCGGAATGTGCGGGCGCATTCTAGGCGGACGGCCTCGCGGCGACAAGAGGCGATCGAAAAAAAGCGCGGCGGACTTCACCGCGCCTTCGGGCTTGGCGCGAACTCGACCACCCAGGCCCCGTGCGGCTCCAGGGAGGCGCGGAATCGGCTTTCCGAAAGATTCACCCCGCGGCCCCCGAGCAGCTCACGGGCGCGCCCGACCCTGCGGGCCAGCTCCGGATCCAGGATCACCCGTCCCTCTTCATCCCGCTCGCCCGGGTTGAGAATCACGAGGTAGACATGTCCCGAGGCGTCCGGCCCGAACCGCTCGACGGCGAGACGCTCGTTGTCGCACGCGGCGTGCGTCACCGGATGCCAGCCCGCGGCCGACAGGCGACGCAGGAGCGGAACGTACTTCCGGAAGACCGGCCGGTCCCGCTCATACCAGGCCGGCACTCCCCAATACGGGCGGTTCCAGGCGTCGGCGCTGAAGCAGCTCGGAAAAATCCCATAGAGCAGGCACCGGCGGAAGGCGCGCTCCAGGAGCTCCGGCGTCAGCCGGTCGAAGTCGGTATTGAAGAGCAGCAGGAACGGCTTCTGGAAGGCCATCGCCCGCCAGAAGGCGAGCGTCGCATCGTCGTCCGGCCGCCAGCGTCCGTCCGGAAACCAGTCGGCCTCCATGCCGAGAACGTCGATCCAGGGACACAGGAAACCGAACCTCCGCGGGACGCCGTTGGAGAAGACGAATCGGCCGCGCGCGCGCTGCTCCGCCGCCCGCGCGCGGGCGTGCTCGTAGGCCGCCTGGCCCTTGAAGATCACGGGACGCCCCGTCGAAGGGCAGAAGCTCGGCGGCGCGGTCGCCCGGCGCGCGTGGTCGCGGTCGAAGTCGAGCTCCGCCGTCACGTATCCCTCCAGGGAGTCCAGAAACTCCCCGTCGAGTCCCGGCGGGCCCTCCCCGACGCGGAAGAGTTCGCGGATCGCGGGCGACCGCGGGTTCGGATTGAGGCTCCAGGCGGCGCCGTCGCACCAGGGGGCCGAACGGAAGACGAAGGCGCGACGCCCATCGTCCCGAGCCATCCCGGAAAAGAGCGCCGCCCGCGCGCCGGGATCCCCCGACGCGGCCCGGCGCTCCAGTTCGCGGCGGGCTTCCTCTTCGCGCCTCGGAACTTCGGGGGCCATCGGCATCCACCAGACCAGGGGCTCCGAATAGCGGAAGCTCAGAATTCCTCGCGCGTCGTCCGCGGCCGCGTGCTCGCCGCCTTCGTGGAACTTGAATCCGAAGTCCTCCCAGCCCGGAACGGCGCCCGCGTCGCCGAAAGGAAGCCACGTCCCGGACTCCAGAATCCGCGCGGCGTAGCGCTCCGGAAAGAGCTCGTACAGGCGCTCCAGCGCGGCGCGGAATCCCCAACGGGGCGGAAATCGGAAGAGGACGAACGAGAAAGGCGCGGATCCGCCCGCGGGCAGTCCCAGGTCGTAGGCGACGTAGAACTGCCGCGTCCCGGCGTGGTAGACGATCCGATAGTGCGCCGGCGGGTCCACATCCACGGCCAGCGCCAGGCCTTCGGCGTCCGAGAAGATCGCCCCCAGCGGATAGCGCGAAAGCATGCCCGTGGCGCCGCAGGGGATGCGGACCGCGTGGAGATACTCGCCCCTTCCGGCGATGGGCCGCGAGCGCCGCACGTCATCGCCCCAGCGCCAACCGCGCGCGTCCACCGGAAGAGCGAAAAGCAGCGTGACCGCGCGATCCGTTCCGCGAAGATCCGAGAGCCGCCCCCGGAAGATCACGCGGTCGGCTTGCGCCTCGGCCTCCGTGTCCAGGCGCAGGCCGAGCGGGGCGCACGCGCCCTCCGGGAGGTGCAGGAAGTCCGAGCCCGCGGCGGCGTCGCGCGCGATGAATCCCGAGGGCGCCGGAACCGCCCGCTCCCGCCCGCCCAGGCGCAGCGAGGTCACCCGTCCACCGGCCAGCTCCAGGACGAGGCCGTCCGCCGTGGCGAGGGTCCGGCGCGGCGCCGTCCGGGGCGGGGGCGAGTTCCCGGGCTCGACCGGAACGCCCTCGAAGATCTCCGTCCCCGCCGGGGGATCCGTTTCCTCCACGGAAAAGTCGTCGAACCAGGCCCGCCCCGCGCGGCCGCGAAAGAGGGCGTGCACGGTCACCGAGCGCACGGGCCGGTCCGGATGGATCCGCACTTCGCGCCGCTGCCAGCCGTGAGTTCCCGCGTCGAACGGCGCCGCCTGACCCGGGAGCATGGAGCCGTCGCCGTACTCGACGTCCACGAAGAGCGAGTAGCCTTCGTCCCGCGTGCCGTCCACGCCTTCCGACCGGCTCCAGCCGGAAACCCGCAGCGGGCGGGGCGCGTCGCGGGCGAGAAGGAGGGTCTGTCGGGCGCCGAGGACGGACGTGGCGTCGCGGCTCTCGACGCCCAGGGCGCGGGAGCCTCCGCGGCCGGCTCCTTCGGCGACGGTGAACCCGCGCCCGTGGGGGTTCCAGTCCGCGGCGCCCGTCTCTCCCTCGCGTTCGAAGGACCCGTTGCTCAAGAGCTCCGCCGTTCGAAGTCGGACGCGGGCGGCGCACGGCGGCGCGGTCGAAAGGAGCGCGGGAACGGCGGCCCAGAGAAGACCCAGCGCCGTGCCGGCCAGCGCCAGTCCTCCCGCGGTCCGCCCTTTCAGAGCCCGGACGGCCTTCCCGGCGGAATCGTTCATGCCGACGCGCGGGAAGCTGATCCGGAATCCCTTCCGCCGTTATGGGCGGCGCGCCCATAACGCGGCCGGACATGCAGGCTCTACAGGGCGGAACGCGGAAAGGGACCGGCGGTGTGCAGGCATCCCGCGGCAGGATCCGAATCGCGCATCACGGAGGGGAGAGGACGCCCCGTGATCCCGCTTCCGAACGATTACAGAAATTTTGCGAATCCCCGCGTAACGGGACGGCGGCTTGTGGCTCTATAGGAAGGCCGGGGGAGGCGGAAACGTCCCCCTGAGCCGTTGTGGAAGCGATGGAACGGGGTTGCTTGCCGGTGAGGGGCGCCGCGCTGCGGCTGCCGGGGTCGGGCGACCAGGGGTCGCCGGCGGACCGGAAGGATCTTCCGAGGGAGGATTTCCTGCTTAAGGAAGAGGACGCCTTCGAGCGGATGATGGATCCGGACGTTTCGGGGACCTCGTTCGTTTCGTCGCCGGTCGTGCTGGGACATTAACGCAGGAGGGGGATCCGCGCCGGGGGCGGCGCGCCTTTCTGCACGAAAGCTATCCTGCCCTCTCTCTAGGGCCAAGCCGCCTGAGGGATATCCCGAAGGGGTGGCTTGGCTCTTTTTTTTCGCCCAGGAGGGACGAAGCCGTGGCGGTTGTGGACGCCCTGGCGGCCTTCGTGGCGAAGAGCTCGTGGGAACGGCTCTCCTACGAAGCCCGCCAGACGCTCAAGCGCCACGTCCTGGATTCGCTGGCGTGCGCCCTGGGCGCTCTGGACGCCGATCCGGTCCTCAAGATCCGGCGGCATCTGGAGGATTTCGGCGGGCGCCCGCTGTGCACGCTCATCGGGGGCCCCGCTCTGTCGCCCGACCGGGCGGCCTTCTACAACGGCGCCCTGGTGCGATACCTCGACTTCAACGATTCCTACCTGGCCCGCGGGGAGACCTTCCATCCCAGCGATTCCCTGGGAGCGGTCCTGGCGGCCTCCGAATACGCCGGCGCGGCCGGGAGGGACTTCCTGACCTCTCTGGCCGTCGCCTACCACGTGCAGGCGCGACTTTCCGAAGAAGCGCCGGTCCGCGCCCGGGGCTTCGACCACACCGTCCAGGGCGCCTATGCCGTCGCCGCGGCCGTCTCGCGGGCGCTGGGCCTGGATCCCGAGCGCACGGCCCACGCGGTCGCCATCGCGGGGACGTCCCTCAACGCCCTGCGCGTGACCCGGACGGGGGCGCTTTCGCATTGGAAGGGCCTGGCGGCGCCGAACGCCGCCTTCGGGGCGGTCCACGCGGCCTTCCTGGCCATGCGGGGCATCACGGGGCCGCGGGAGGTGTTCGAGGGCCGCAAAGGGTTCATGGAAAGCCTCGCCGGGCGATTCGAAATCGACTGGGCCCGCGAAGACCTCGAGCGGGTCCGCCGCGCGATCCTGAAAAAGTACGACGCCGAAATTCACGCGCAGTCGGCGATCGAAGCGATCCTGGAACTGCGGCGGGAACACGCCCCGGCCCCGGACCAGGTGGAGACGATCGAGGCGGACGTCTTCGACGTGGCCTACCACATCATCGGCGGCGGCGAGGAGGGCGGGAAGACCGCGGTGCGCACGCGCGAGGACGCCGACCATTCGCTCCCCTATCTTCTGGCGGTGGCGTTCCTGGACGGCGAGGTGACGCCGCAGCAGTATGCGCCGGACCGGATCGGGCGGGCGGACGTCCAGGCGCTTCTCCGGCGGGTGCGCGTCCGGCCGGACGCCGAGTTCAGCCGCCGCTTCCCGGCCGAGATGCCGTGCCGGATCCGCCTGAAGCTCAAGGGCGGACGGACGTTCGAGAAGGAAAAGCGCGACTACGCGGGGTTTCACACGCGGCCCCTGTCCTGGGCCGAGGTGAACGCCAAGTTCGATCGCCTGAGCGGCCCGGTCACGCACGCCGAGTTGCGGCTGGCCCTGCGCCGCACCGTCGAGCGTCTGGAAGACCTTCCGGTCTCGGCGCTGACGACGCTGCTGGCCAAGGCGGGGCGGGAGGCGGCGGTGGAGGCGGCTCCGGCGCCGCCGGGCGGACCGCGCCGCCTGGGAGCC